>JABHOV010000010.1 GCA_018695135.1 Candidatus Melainabacteria bacterium
AACTCCCCGGTTGTTTATTCCCTGACCTTATTTCAAATATAGGGGAAGCTCCATGGCGACCAACTGAAGAGTCTACTTGGCTTGCATCAAGATCAAAACCCTCAGCACTCTTAGCTCCAAATTCAGATTGAGGCTGATTGGAATATCTGCAGACTCTGACTCATGATGCCTTAATAATTGATTGTAATCAAACTGAACTCCCTTAGCCAAACCAGGTTCAGCTTTACTAGTAGTTCCAGAATCAGCAGGACTAAGACTTGATGACATTTTAATTAAATCCAAATCAACTTAACACCTGTTAAGCTCTTAATACAATTTTAGCAAGCTCTCTACCACTTTGGCAAGTAATATGTATGTATGTATTTATCTTGCTAGCTCATTATGTAGTCATGTCTACCCTTGCCTATAGCCCCAAATAGTGGGTAAATGACTATATATGACTATCTGTTTTGACTTAGACGACACTCAAAAAGACCTGCAAAGACTAGCTCGTGAGTTTGCCGAAAAAGAAATTAAACCCCTGGCCGAAGAGCACGATCGTGAGGCCAAATTTCCAATGGAGATAGCAAAGAAAGCTTTTGACCTTGGTTTAATGAATCCTGGTTTTCCTGAATACGCTGGCGGCATGGGACTTGGAATTACCGAAGAAGTAATTATGGCTGAAGAACTTGCAACTGCTTGTACTGGAATCTCAACTGCGCTTTATGCCAACATGCTTGCTGCTGCGCCTTTACTTGTTGTCGACAATCATGACATCAACAAAAAGTTTTTGGCTCCGATGATGGAAGAACTTCAATTCGCTTCTTACTGTGTCACAGAACCAGGTTGCGGATCTGACGTTGCTAACGCCAAGACCACTGCCAAAAAAGTTGGTGATGAATATATTATCACCGGTAACAAACAATGGATTACAGGAGCGGCACATGCCAAGTGGTTTTATGTACTTGCTTCAACTGATTTAAGTGCCGGACACAATGGACTTAGTTGTTTTGTAGTACCTGCTGATCTTCCTGGAGTTACCGTACAAAAGAAAGAAGACATGATGGGTCAGCGCGCAAGCACTACTCACGCTGTCACTTTTGAAGAAGTTAAAATCCCAGTCTCCAATCTCTTAGGCGCTGAGGGAGAGGGTTTCAAGATCTCAATGAAGGCTTTTGACAAGACTCGTCCTGGTGTTGCAGCTGGCGCTGTTGGAATCATTCGCGCTTCAATGGAATACGCAAAACAATATGCAATGGAAAGAACTAGTTTTGGAATGCCAATTGCAATGCATCAAGCCGTAAGTTTTATGGTTGCAGAAATGGCAATGAAACTTGAAGCTGCTCGTCTTCTCACTTGGAGATCTGCTGTAATGATTGATAGTGGTACTCGCAATACTAAGTATGCTGCTTTTGCCAAAGCCTTTGCTGCTGACGCTGCGATGGAATCAGCAACCAATGCCGTACAGGTTTATGGTGGCTACGGTTACTCACGCGAGTATCCAGTAGAAAAATTAATGCGTGATGCAAAGATCTACCAAATCTATGAAGGTACTTCTCAAATTCAGAGACTGATTATCGCTAAAGAATTATTTTTGCGTAACGCATAGTAGTCCCTAGAACCCTCTTCAAAATCATTGAGCTTTACAGATGGTTCTATGCAGCTGCGGGATTAACTCTGCCATGATTCATTACCACCCATGGATTCGCCCAGAGGTTAGGTTTTTGTTCCGAATGATGTTCAGCTCCTGGCTCTTGAGCTTTATTAAGGTATTCAAGGCTATAAGTTCCATTGGTAGAGTCCAATTGGTAAGTAACACCCAGTTTCTTTTGGAATAATTCAATCATCCCCTTAAAAGTTTGCGGTGAAAAAAGATGCATACGCGAAAAGCCAGTGCCATAACCTCCGCGAAGTAACAAAACTTGTTTACCTTGTTTTTTGGCTTTTTGGATTGCATTATCCATAGCTTCTTCTATCATCAATAAATTTCTTGTTATTTCTTCTGGGCTGTTTTCGGTAAATGCACCTTCCTTAACTTTATCAAGCTCATAACTCTTTGCAGGCTTCTCAGAAACAGGGATTCCCACTACTGAATCAGGGAAGCTTCTCAAAGAAGGACGAAGCGCAGAAGTCTGACCAAAGAGTCCACCTTCTCTTTGTGCATTTTCAGCAAAAACTACAATATAATCTTGGGTCAACTCTTTCATATGATTGATGGTGACTAAACCATCATGAATCACAACAGCTTTAAAAGGTTTTTCATCTGCTTTCATTTCATCCATTTTGATTTTCTGTCCGTTAATTTCCTTAACTGGCTTTGCAGAATTAGTTTGGGCTGAACTAAACCATGACTTAATCCAAAGCCAACATTTTGTACAGATATTTACTTTCGTTGTGGTAGTAGTTTGACTTTGTGGCGGCTTAGAAATTTGTTTGATACGGTCTTGATCTGTATTACTCAACCTAACTGGATTACTCGAGTTGACTGCTTGTAAAGAGGGGCCAGATTTTGCCTGTTCTGTCTTTATTGTCTTTACTGGTGAGTATTGAGCTGCTTTAACCATAATGTGTTTAAGGATTCACTGAAAATCTAAAGTCTCGACACCTTGTAAAATTTTTTTCACAACAGATCTAATAACAATTCTATACCGTCTTGATATCTTCCACTTGTTTTTTGAACTTATCTTGTAATGTGACATTACGCATTCCACTGTGTTAAAGTAACAGCTGTGTCTAAAAAATGCCTAATAGGAATGAATCAAGCTGACTTAGAGTCCTTTATTAAGGA
Organism: Candidatus Melainabacteria bacterium; assembly: GCA_018695135.1. Classification (GTDB taxonomy): domain Bacteria; phylum Cyanobacteriota; class Vampirovibrionia; order LMEP-6097; family LMEP-6097; genus JABHOV01. The sequence continues at coordinate 2,768 of JABHOV010000010.1, forward strand.
GCTAGGGCTAGAAAAATTTCGTGCCAAACAAATATATGAATGGATTTACAAAAAATCTGTTCGTGATTTTAGTGAGATGACTAATCTCTCACAAAAAGTTCGTGACCAGATTGCTGCTAAAGCCAATATCGGCTCACTCAAGCTTGTAACTAGAGAAACCAGTTCTGATGGCACTGAAAAATTCTTGTTTGAAACTGCTGACGGTGAGAAACTTGAATCAGTACTAATGTTTATTGAAAACGATGATTACGATGAAGAGGATGATTTCTATGATACTCCTGCTGGTCGCTATAGCGCTTGTATCAGCTCACAAGTTGGTTGCGCAGTTGCTTGTCCTTTTTGTGCGACTGGAACCCTTGGTCTCAAAAAAAATCTCAGCTCTAGTGAAATCATTGAACAGATTTTGTTTATGCAAAACCTAAGTAATCAACGCATTGGCAATATTGTCTACATGGGACAGGGAGAGCCTTTTAACAACTATGATGCTGTACTCGAATCCATCAGAAAAACTCAAGCAGATATTGGGATCGGTGCAAGACGCATCACCGTCTCAACGAGTGGTGTCATTCCAAAAATCAACGCATTTGCCAAAGAAGATTTGCAAATTACATTAGCCTTGTCTCTTCATGATCCAACCAATGAAGGTCGAGACTTCCTTGTGCCAATCAATCGCAAATGGCCGGTCTTTGAAGTCATTGATGCACTCAAGTCCTATGTCGATAAAACCAATAGACGAGTCACTATTGAGTATGTCTTGCTTAATGACGTTAATGACTCAGTAGAAAAAGCCAAGATCCTAGGTCACTTGATTAAAGATCTACATTGCAATATCAATTTGATTCCTTATAACCAAACAAACACTAACGACCCTTTCACTCGTTCTAGCTCTAAAAATATTGCAGACTTCTCTAGAGTACTCAGACAATTTTGCAAAGGCAAGACTGTAACTGTGCGCAAAGAAAGAGGGCATGACATTAATGCCGCTTGTGGTCAATTAGCAAATTCGGTTAGTTGATGTTGACTTTGCGAGGCTGCTTTTTGGAAAATTCGTTTTGTTCATGCTCCGTCAATGTTCATTAAAAGAGAAATACCTTGTCCTTAAATTATTGAGCTATTACAATTGACCCCACAGCAATTGATGAGATAATACTAATTATGTCCCAGCAAAAAACTCCTGAAAAAAAAGGATTAAAGCAATTCTCACATTCTATACAAGTATTGTTTCAAAAGAAGGAATTTAAATATTTTAGCTATACACTTGCAGCTTTTATTATTCTTAGTTCGGCTGCACTTTACTATATAGAGACTCAAGGGATTTTCAAATATCCACAACTTAGTCAAGCCCAATATCAAGAATATGAAGAGACTCTCAAGCGTGCAATCCAAACTTCTAAACAAAATCCAAATGAAGCGATAAGCAGCTTAGAAAATCTTCCAAAACTACCCAAGCTATTAGAGAATCGCCGCAACTATGTACTTGCCAAACTTTATCAAGCAATCAATGAGCCCGCTCTAGCATTCTTACATGCTTACGACATCGAACGAGACTATTTAACCAAATACAGTCTATCAATGCGTTCCAAGATAGCCGAAAAGATTGGACTAGAAGGGGTTGTAGTTAAGGATTTAGATTTCCTTGCAAAGAAATTCCCACAAGACCCACGTTTTCTTTATGAATTATCAAAGTCATACTCAAGACAAAGCAGAGTACTAGAAGCCCGCAAAAGCTTTAAAAAAATACAAACTTTATTCCCTGATTCTGATTATTCACTGGGCTCGGAATACTATCTTGCCAATCTAGCAAGAGGCAATGACAAAAAATTCCCGCGTCTTAGAAACTATCTATCTAAAAGTCCTGATGGTAACTTAGCTTATTTAATTTCTGATCAAATTCAAAGCTTGGAGCCATTAGAACGTAAAGAATTTGATGACCTGACTAACTACATGGCATTAAGTTATTACAACAGAGATGACTATGAAGCAGCAATTAAATTATTCAATAAAGAATTAGATCATCCTGATCTTTATCTAGAAGCTTATGCAAACACTCTTGCCAAGCTCAAGCGCAAGCAAGAAGCCAGAGTACTGCTCATGGAGAAGCTCCCCGAGATAACAAATCCTGACCAAGCTTCTCGCTTAGTTGAATTGATTTGTGAATTATCAAATAAGTATCAAGCTATAGCCAATCTCAAAGTCTTGCAAAACAAATTGCCTAAGATTAAAGACAAAATACTCTGGGAATTAGCCAAGCGTACTAAGACCAAAGAATCATATCAACTGGTTTACAAAAACTATCCCAAGAGTTTCTACGCAGCTGAAAGTATGTCACAAGTATTTTGGAAAGAATATGAAAGAAAGAATTATCATGGTGCAATTGAAATTTTCAAAGTGCATTGGAAGACTTACCCCAATACTAATTCTCATCCCTTTGTTGCTTTCTGGGCAGCCAAAGCTTACGACAAACTTAATCAACATGATGATGCAGTAGCTGCATTGCACAACCTCATCATCGAACATCCACGTGACTATTACGGCTATAGAGCAGAACAAATCATCAACGGCGACAAGGATTGGTTCAAGTTACCAAGCTCAAATCACTTTCACAGTCTGCCAGACTGGGACTGGCCCGAGGTTTATAAAGATGCCAAGGTTGCAGAACTCTATGGAGCTGATGTACTAGAACTAAGCAAAATTGGTGAATATAGTTTCTTATTAAAAAATGAAAACCAAGAAGCTCTCAATTTCGACAAGAATTTTAAGATGTGGCTCTATGCACAAGCAGGTGATTACCTTAAAGCAATTAGCACTGCCTATTTTTCACTTGATAAAAATGCTCCAGTCAATTATGACGAAATCAAATTCATTTATGCATTCCCAATGCCATACTCAGATATCATGACTGATGAAATTGGCAAGAACCGTAAAATCGATCCAATGCTAGCTCATTCTTTAATTAAACAAGAATCGCGTTATCAAAAAGAAATAGTAAGCAAGGTAGGTGCAATTGGTTTAATGCAATTAATGCCATACACTGCTCGTGCGCTGGCTCGCGACATGAAAATGCAAGCACCACAAGTTAGTGACCTGATGCAACCGGAGATTAATATCAAACTTGGAGTTCGTTATATGGAAGATGTATTTCAGACTTTTGATAATAATATGATCCACGCTATTGCTTCATACAACGCTGGTCCAGTTGCAATCAAAGGTTGGAAGAATCGTTTTAGCAAACTGGATGCCGACGAGTTTATAGAAAATATCCCTTATGACGAAACCAAGACTTATGTTAAACACGTTCTAAATAATTACTGGGTCTACAAGCAATTGTATAATTAAAGATCCTTTGAAGAATGCAAAGTCTCAACGTCGACATCACTAGCAAAACGGGGTTTTGCAGGATGTCTATAAGGGAATAATAGCTGTAGAAGGCAAATGGAATCACTCACAAATTTATTACCTGACTTAGAGCCTAGTCTACAAATTGTAGGCTTGTTGTTTTTACTAAGTTTTTTACCTGTAATGGTTGTGACCATGACGCCGTTTTTGCGTATTGTCTTGGTACTTTCTTTATTACGCCAAGCACTTGGTACACAAAACGCACCACCGACTTTAGTTTTGGTTGCACTTAGTTTGATTCTAACCGGTTACATACTTGGACCAGAAATTACTCAAATAAATACCAAAGCACTTGTGCCACTTGCTAATAATGAAATTAAATTACCCAAGGCTCTTGATATTACTTACAAAGAATTATCAGGTCACATGCTGCGCAATGTTGACGTCAAAGATCTCAAGTTCTTTTATACACTAAGCCGTGAGCCTTTCCCTGCCAATGTTGACGATGTTTCTGCCCGTGAACTTGGCACCGCTTATTTACTCGGTGAGTTGCGAAGGGCATTTCAAATTGGCTTCCTGGTCTTTATACCTTTCTTGGTGATCGATTTAATTGTCGCCAATATTCTCCTGGCACTGGGGATGATCATGCTTTCACCTACTATCGTATCCTTGCCATTCAAAATCATGATCTTCGTTGCTATTGATGGTTGGGATTTAATTGTCAAAGGATTAGCACAGAGCTTCAATTAAGGACCCACAAAAATAATGGACTGGATGCCACAAGCTATAAGAGAAGGGATTTTTACGATATTGTTTATATCGGGACCTCTTGTTGTCTTAGCTGCTGGACTGGGTCTTACCATCGGTATCATTCAAGCTGCAACTCAAGTACAAGAACAAACCCTCGGTTCCGCTGTCAAAATCATCGGGCTATTCATGGCTTTAATTATTTTTGGTTTTTACATGTTCCAGTATATGAGCCAGTATGCTACTCAAAATCTTGAACGCGCTTTTAAATTAGTACCAACTCTTGGTGCCAAAGTCTTGCCTCGACGCAACTTCCTTGAAGTACCTAAGGATCAAGCACAAAGTCAAAATCGAATGTCCACTTTACCCAACCATAGATCTCATGACAAAAAAGGCTCCGGACATGCAGACCTGGGGCATGATCCAGATATTGAGAATATCAACTCGGGGGTCAAACCAAGTACTATTGGGCAAGCAGCTTCGCAATCCAGACCAAACCCAGATATTGAAGCTATCAAAAAACAAAAACTAACTTTGGTCCAGGAACTTGCCCAAGCCAAAAAAGAAGCAAGCAATATTAAACCAAGTACTACAGCCCCTGTCGCAAGCAGACCTGTTGTGCAAAAACCAAAAGTACAAGTAACTAAGCCAAAGGCTCAAGCAGTTGTAACTAAACCAATAGAGAAAAAAGCACCCAAACGTCTCAATCGTAGTTCAATTAGTGACAGACTTAGCAAGCTACAAGGAGCTGGCCAGTAGATGGATTTATTTGCAGATTTATTCAGGCAAAACCTCTTTGCTCAAATGGGCAATACTGTAATTGCATTGAGTTTTGTGCTGGTGAGAATACTTGCTTTTATGCACTTTGCTCCAATCTTCTCTCACAAAAGCGTTCCTGCTCATGTGAGGATTGCTTTTTCTCTTTTTTTAACCAGTATGCTGGCGCCTCAAGCTTTTGAAGCGGTGGTGCCTACAGAGGGTTACTCTGTACTTTATGTACTCTTGACCAACTTTGCTTTGGGTTTCATTATTGGTTTTACGACTAATATATTGTTTGTAACAATCACCGCTGGCGGTGAGATGATGGACGCATCGATGGGCTTCTCTTCTGGTCAAATGTTTGATCCTAGTCTTGGTAGTCAAACAACAATACTTGGTAAGTTCATGGGCTCCTTGGCGATTGTAGTTTTCTTTTATATCGATGGGCCACAAGCCTTGATTCAAGGTCTCTATAATAGTTTTGAACTATTTTCTTTATTTGATCCGAGCATGGATATCAATATGCCGAAGATCATTCATCTTGTCGGTGACATTATTCATATGGGCTTTATTTTAGTGAGTCCAGTGGTTTTGACCATCCTGGTTAATGACCTAGTGCTTGGTTTACTTTCAAGAGCATCTCCCCAAATCAATGCTTTCCAGATCAGTTTTACCATTAAACCAATGGTAGGTATATCAATTCTATTGATTATTTTGCCGCTATTCTTCAGTGCTGTAGCCAATTTCTTGGGTAATCACTCGATGCTGTATTAATCCGGGAAATACACTGAAAAATGCAGAGTCTGAACCCTTATCTGTCACGTGGGGGTCTTTACAGACCCAACATGGGTCATACTGTCTTCGTTATCATCACTGCTTTTTTTCACAACCATATTATGCACGGACAGAACCTTTTTTCATGGCCCCGTCTAGAAAAACTTCGTTTTTCAGCGTGTCCTTAACCCAAACATAAACAAGAGTCTATACAATAAGACTATGCTCAAGAAGGGACTAATTCTTTGCTCAATTTTATTAATGACTTTGCTCAATTTTGCTGAAGTCAATGCAGCCTATATCTCAGAAAGCAATCAAAACACTATCTTATTAGTTGGTCTTAATGCCGATGAACTTGCTGATTACGAACATAAAATCCTTCATGGCAAACGTATTATAGAAGTACCCTACTCTCTTAATTGGCGCAAGAGCCTTGAAACTAATCAGGCAGATGAAATCGTCCTCAAACAGAACTCCGGTTTTGTTGGTCTCTATACACCAGGCGGCAGCCTAGTTAGAGCGATAGACGTTGAAGGTGGTAATCCTTATTTAGAACACAACCCAACACCGCCACAAAACATAACGATGGGTCATCATCTTGAATGGAACCAAATTGGTTATGCAACTGGTGGACGTAATGACCCTTATCAACCAAGATCTGCACACACTGGTCCAGTAGATGGATCCAAGCTTGCTCCAGGCTATGGTTACAATACTCATGTCAATAACCCAAAGACATTTAAGAAAAACGGTTTTATAGATTTGCTTAATTTCGTTCCTATCGACACAGTCACGCCTTTTAATTATCCAGGTACTTTTGATCAACATGGTCTTGGTGCTGTTTATACTATCGGTGCTCTCCCACATATTGGTGGCACATTGGCGCAAATGCGCAGAGCCAAATCAGAAAAAGAAAATTTTGATTACTATCAACAACAACTTCCTTCTAACAATATTGGCGCACCTATCGTTTACAACAGGTATAATTCAAACGATCCACAAAATCCAGTTACTAATGATCCCAACTTTATTCGCTATCAGCAAATGCCACAAGCCTTTGTTAGAGAGTTTCCTAACTATGGTAATAATCCACAGCAACAGCAGTATTAAAGCGCTAAATTCGCCAGCTCATCAGCCCTAGTATTAAACTCTCTTCTTACATGAGTAAAACTCACTGAATCAAAGTGCTTGATTAAGTCCTGCAGCTTCAAAAATATCACTTTAAGATCAGGATTCTTGACTTTGTATTCTCTTTTGAGTTGCTTGATCATCAGTTCGCTATCAGCGTTAACAGCAACTTTGCGGTAACCGAGTTCTTTGACTTTTTTGAGTCCTTCCAGTAGCGCTGTGTATTCAGCAACATTGTTAGTGGCAAGTCCGATAGCTTCAGAGATTGTGGCAACTTCTTGATCACCTTCAAGAATCGAAACTCCAATAGAAGACTCTCCTGGATTACCTCTACAAGCGCCGTCAGTATAAATTACAGCGATGCTCATGAGTTAATTGTTACGCCCAAATCCAAATCTGCTAATGAGTCATAAACCACATCAAACAAATCTTCCATATGACTGATGTTTTGTTCTGGTCTAATTATTCCTGTCAAAACAAGAGCTGTCTTAGCGCCAGCTTCCTTAGCCATTCTTAAATCATGCGGTGAATCAGTCACCATTAGTGTGTTCTCTGGCTTAACACCAAGCTGCCCGCAAAGCTCTTTGTATAATCCAGCTGTTTTATATTCTGCAGCTTGACTAGCTTTGAAAAGATCAGCAATCTGGAATTTCTCTAAACATATCTTGGTATTCTCATCACTATCAGAGGTGAATACAGCAAGTTTGAGTCCAGACCTAGACAAGTCTTTGATTTTTTCAAGTGCGCCAGGAAAGGTCTCAGCAAGTTCAGCGACACTAAGCTCTTCATTAGTAAGTTCAATTGCTTTATCAATCATATCAAAGGCTGTTGACCACTGGTAAGCTGGCTCAGGTTCAACCATCGTTATATAAAGTGCAGTCGCTAAAGCCAAACGTACATTGTCTACAGGCATAGAGCAAGGTCCGTAAGGATCAATAGTTTCATCCTCTTCATCAACACCCATCGCTCTAATACAAGCTGTACGAATCATAACCAAATTCTCTGAAGTCTCAGCACTCAACTCAGCAATCAATTGCGCGCGATAAGCAATAATCCTCAACCAAACTTTATGAAAGTCATTAAAAACCCCATCTTTGTCTAGTATTACTGCCTCGATATTAGTAAAATCTTCGCTCATATTATTTAATATACCATATGAATGATGCTCACAAGCGAGCTCATTGGTTGCGCCCCTTTGGGGCTGGTTGCGGCATCAAAGATGCCTGTTTGCGCTCACTTCGCTCGCTGCCTCTTGCAATGAATGAGATTACTAGAGGCACTGGAGCTTTAGCTCCGCAGGCAGCCCCAAAAGGGCGCAACCAGAGAGCCTGCAAGGTGAACGCAACCACCAAGAACTAACATGTACAATTCATTTATAATGAATTGTACATGTTAGTTCTTGGAATAGAAACAAGCTGCGACGAAACGGCACTAGCCATTGTAGAAGATGGCCGCAAAGTCATTGCAAACAAAGTCTATAGCCAAATTGCCAAACACCGTAACTGGGGTGGGGTAATACCAGAACTCGCCTCGCGTTTGCATCTTGATGTCATAAATGATTTACTCGCTGAACTATTTGCTGATTGTGATTTATCGATGGAAGATGTTCAGACTATAGCTGTCAGTTCCGGACCTGGGCTGGTAGGTTCATTAATGGTAGGTGCCAATCTTGCCAAAGTCTTGGCTTGGCTTTATAACAAACCCTTGGTTGAAGTCAATCATTTGCACGGACATGTTTGTGCGAACTTCTTGGATTCAGATCTCAAGCCGCCTTTTCTGTGTATGCTAGCGAGTGGTGGACATACTCAAATTATCGAAATGCAATCCTATACCAACATGAAGATTCTTGCTGAAACAGTAGATGATGCTGCAGGTGAGGCTTTTGACAAAGTCGCTCGCTTAATGGGTTTGCACTATCCTGGTGGACCGGAGATTGATCGTTTGGCACAAGGTCATTGCGAGCCTGAAAGGCGCGGCAACCCAGAACTAAATAGATATCAATTTCCCGTTGCCATGCCCAAGTCATTAGACTTCAGTTTTTCTGGTCTTAAAACAGCAGTACTAAGACTCAAAGAAAAAATAGGTGACGAGACTTGGGAAAAAGACAAAGCAGCCATTGCACATGCTTTTCAAGAAACAGTCGCTAAGACCTTTTACAAAAAGACCCTTGCTGTTAGTCAGCAAACCGACATCACCAAGATAGTACTTGCTGGTGGTGTCTCAGCCAATACAGCAGTACGCAGATTATTCAAAGAGAAGTTCTCACAAGAGCCCTATGAACTGGTTATTCCTGGCTTAGCCTATTGCACTGATAACGCCGCAATGATTGCTTCAGCCGGTTTCTATCTTGCTCAAGAACAAGAAGCTACAACGGATTATAGTTTTGAAGTTTACTCTAGGGCTTAGATCCTTTAGTAGTCAATAAATTCTCAACTTGCTTCGGGTATAGCAAGTTGAGAATTTAAGGTTAGTCTCTTCTTCGCTGGCTTAGCCATAAAACCGAAATCACTAATTCTGCCTCAATGGCTTCGTATATAGTAACCCAATAAAGTCTTCTTCATTCTGGTAAAGCTCTTTTCGCCCTCGGACCGTGGCTAAGAAGGGGTTTTTGTTGTTTTGCTTAGCAAAACCAATAGGTAACCTCAATCCGAATGGCTCAAAGACTTTATCAGAATTTCTAAGACTTTATTGGATTACTATACAAGGCTTGCGATTTCTGAAGAGCTGAGTTGGCTGAGCCGCCATTGTTCAGGGTTGCTAAATACGCATCGTTTATACAAGTGGAACTGAGTCCCCGTAATACAACGGAAACGCATAACGCAGTAGACGGAGTCCCTGGCACTCGATCAACGTTCTAGGACTGCTAGGTTCTCAAAGTGGAACGAATGCGGAAACATATCAACTGGCTGCAAATAGCTTAATTTAAAACCAAACTGCTCTAAGTATTTAATGTCTCTAGTTAATGTCGCTGGATTACAACTTACATAAATAACTTTGGGAGTTTCAGCAAGCTTGTCTAATACTTTGTTGGTACAACCCTTACGAGGAGGATTTACTATCACCGCATCATGTTCAGGAATTTCATCCCAATCTTCTACCTTGGCTTCAATAAATTCAGTATTGGCAATTCCATTCAACTCAGCATTGCGCTTGGCATTCACAATTGCAGCAGCAACCACCTCAACACCGTGTAATTTCAAGTCAGTGATTGACTTTGCAAGGCTCAAGGAGATTGTACCAATACCACAATAAAGATCTAAAATACGATCGCCAGGCTTGATATGTTTTTTGATCAAATCAATGACCTTCAAAAACTGTTCTGTATTCACCTGGAAAAAACTAGTGCTCGAAAGTTCTAATTTGATATCGCCAAGGCTCTCAGTAATAAAACCTTCACCACTAATAATCTCAGTTTCATCACCGAGGATTACATTAGTAGAAAGATCATTGTAATTAATAGAAGTTGTTTTGATTTGTTTGTACTCTTCCTGGATCTTACGCAAATCAGACTTGATTTTGTTTTTGAATTCCTTGTTGAGTTTTTCTTTGCGAACAATCATGCTAATCAACAGTTCTGTGTTATCAGAATTGGAGCGAAGCATAATATGACGAATCAATTTATTTGGATAGCCACGTGTGTCCATCAGCTCCTTAAGCCCCATCATTACCTCATCAAAGAGCGTATATTGAATCGGACAGTATTTGATATTGATCAGTTCATTACTGTTGCGTCTAAAATATCCAGCCTTGACTCTACCTGTTTCTTGAACTATTTCAACTGGGTAAATCACTTTGTTACGGTAATTCCAGGGCTTAGACATGCCAATCAAGTTAGGAATTTCAAAACTCGTTTCAATATTATTTTGCTGCATCAAATCCAACAAATTCTGTTTCTTAAAATTGAGCTGTTCATCATACTTAATATGCTGCCACTGGCACGAACCACAAATCTTGTGGATTTTGCAAGGAGCATCAGTCTCTCTCAGGTCACTAGCTTGAGTCAAATCAGTAATAGAAGCAAAAGCAAAACCCTTACGTTGATCATAAATCTCAGCTTCAAGCTCATCACCAGGACAAGCATTTTCAATAAAGACAGTTCCCTGTTCTGGATCCTTGGCAATCCCATGGGCTCCATTAGCCATTGCTACAACTTTGTATTTAGATTTCAATTAAACGCAAACCTCATCCAAAGCAGCTTGGATTAATTTTTGTCCAGCTAAATTAGGTTGATTAAAACCATTTTCCAAGTATTTCTTACGCTCTGTTTCATTAACTGGAAACTTGGAATAAGCATCAGCCAAAACAGCACCAGTGCGCATTGCAACTCTCTTGCAAGCCAGAGTAAAAGCTTCTGTATCCATTTCAGTATCAGCAATATCGTTAGGTCTTTGATCTAGTGGGCAAGCTGAAACAATATGAGGAAGAGGAGTAATAATGACTACTTGCACTGAATGGGCCTGCAAAGTTTTTACACTTGACTCAAGTAGAGCTTCGTAAGCCGGTAATATAGATGAACCTAGCCAAGCATCATTAATTCCAAAATTGAGAATCGCCACATCTGGCTTAAAATAAATTGCATCACGTCCAAGATATAGAACAAGATCCAAAACTCCAGCACCAGAAATTGCGTTATTAGCAAGCGAAACTTTGTGTCCTATTTTTTGAGACCAAAGGTAATGATAGGTCTCCTGGAAATTAATACCCCAATTACTATTAAGACCAAGAGTCACGTTATCGCCCAATGCAACAATTTTAATTTGTTCTTTGTCCTTAGCAAGCTGCGTAATATCGAGCTTGGGACTTTGCCAATTACGCATATCCACCGGATCAATCAAGTCTTTAAGTAAGCCATTAATCGGCTCTATCTCGTTACCAGAGCGAGATGCACAATAAGCACCAAAACCAAGAGCGAACCTTGAAGCTTCAATTAAATTAGCACTAGGCTCTTTACCTGCAGTCATAGACTTGGTAGCCTCAGTTAATAATGAATTAGAAATAGCCAGCCACTTGGAAGGGTCTAATGGATTACTCAACCTGATTTCTTCAAGTGGAGCTTTCAATAACTCGGGTACAAACTCAAGAACGTTAGTAATCTTGTCGACAATGTCATTAATCTTGTTAAGTACAGCTTCCGTTTTGTTTAAATCAGCAGCCATTTGATAGCAGCTCAAAGCGTGCGGAAAGAAACGTATCTCAATTGCCCAGTCTCCAGCTTTTTCCCACTCATCAAAATTAGCAAGACTCGGATCCTTGCTCAGAGACTTAAACATTATTTCTGTTAATTTATCGTCTTTTTTCATCGATTATCCAATAAGTATACCTTCCTCAGGGTATTTAGGTTTGGTGTAGATATCCTCAGTGATCATTGCCATCAAAAATAATAATGGACCCGGTCTACCGATTAGCATACACAAACATAGTACCAACAATGAAGGCGAACTTAACTCTGTTGTGATTCCAGTTGATAGTCCAACTGTAGTAAATCCAGAAACCACCTCAAACAATTGGTCTATAAAGCGCATAGTACCGCCACTTTCAAAAATATTAATCAACCAACTGAAAAATAAAATCATTACCACACTTGAAATGAACACAATCAAGGCTCGTTTTTGGTACATCTGATTGATTGATCTATTAAAAATCTTAGTCTCATCGTTCTTGAGTCCTGACCACATGATTGCTCCAACGAGGGCAAGTGTCGTAACTTTGATACCACCACCGGTTCCACCAGGGCAGGCACCAATAAACATCCAAATGATCAGGAAGAGTAATGAAGGATCGCCAAGTTCTCTCAGGGGAATCGAATTAAAACCAGAAGACCTTGCTGCACAAGATTGAAAGAATGATACCCAAAAAGCATCCCCGCCACTTTGAGCTTGGTACTGAGTGACTATTGATTCTCCATTGTTGATAATTATAATGTGATCAGGGTTTTGTGCAAAGACTAACCAAAGCTGAATCAAAACTCCAAGCACCAGTAAAATCCCTGTCATCCACAGGCAGACACGGGTATGTAAGCTCGGTCTAAAGATGGTGCTTTTGTCTTTGGCATATGCCTGATACCAGTTGTAGAGCTCATTAAGCACGGTGTAACCCAAACCACCCAGTATCGGCAAGAAAGAAAAAACAAATAGAATCCAAGGATTATCACGGAAACTTTCAAGACTGTTGGCGTACAGGCTCAGTCCAGCATTACAAAAAGCAGAAACCGAATGAAAGACCGCATCAAAAATTCCAGCAAAGAGCCCTGGCAAATTACTAATATTGTGAGGATCAAAACCGGTGACTTCTAGTGAGTTTGGTAAAAGCGCAAGCACACCAAGTAGCTCAATCGTAAAAGTGAGTAGTCCAATCTTGATTACAAAATCAGCAAAATTGATTCTGGATTCGCTGTTGTTGGACATGTCAAAAACTTTGGAGTCACTGTAAGAAAGCCTTTTGCCAGTCATGTAAACCAAAACCGTCGTTAAGGTCATGTAGCTTAAACCACCTATTTGAATCAAGATCAATACAATCAGTTGTCCCCAAATAGTAAAATCTGTACCCAGCTGCACCACTGACAAACCAGTTACGCAAACTGAACTGACCGACATAAATAATGCAGAAACCCAATCACGCCATTCGCCGCTGCTATTTGCTATTGGCAGCATCAAAAAGAAACAACCAATTATACAAAGAGCAGTAAAACTCAGCATTGTTGCCTGGGCTGGGTTTAGACTGAATTGCTTTTCTTGACGTGGCACTTGATCTATTATATCCCCGGATCGCCTCCCGTACCTTGCCCTTGTCACTTTTCAGATAAGATCGAGGAGTCTTTTCAGAGCAATAATGTTATTATCCTGAAAAATAGTAAAGGTCAAGCTGCAGGTGAGTATCTTGCCGTCTATCTATGTTACAATTCTCGATGTTATGAAAATGACTTTACGTGGATCACAAAGAAAACGCAAGAGAACCAGCGGTTTTCGCACAAGAATGGCTAGCCCTGGAGGCCGTAAAGTACTTGCTCGTAGAAGAGCGAGGGGCCGTAAAAAAATAAGCGCTTAACGCCTAAGCTATTTAGCTATGTTAACTAAAGAAGAAAGACTAAAGTACTCAGGTCTTTTTCAGCAGGCCTTCGACAAAGGCAAATCCCGCTATTCAAAGCATTTTCGACTGACTTTTACCAAAACACGAGATAGCTACAAGGACAAATTACCTTTTGTTGGTTTTACTATTAGCAAGAATTATTCCAAAAGCGCAGTCAAGCGCAATCGTATCAAGCGACAACTGCGCGAAATTTATAGACTCTACAGACAAGATCAAGCTCAAGCCGAGAAATTACAAGACATAGGACTCTTGGTATTCAGTCTCAAAAAATCCACTACTGCAGCAATTGAATTTAACTATCAAGAGCTCAAAAAAGAAATAGAGTCATTACTTAAGGCTTAATACTGTGTATTTTCAGTGCCTCCTTAACTGCAATCTAAGCGGCTGTTTGCTTAGCCAGTTGCTCGCCAACCCTTCTTTGCCCAGCAGCAGGAGCTTGATTAGCTTGAATCCCTTTTTGTGCAGATTGTATTACTTCTTCATAATCGGGCAGTAAATCCTCAAGATACCTGGATTTGGAACTATAACGAATACCATCACGGATATTCATCAAGAATTTAATATCACTTTCAGATAGTTTTGCAATTTCCTTAACCTGACCTTGTGAAATTCGATTAAATGGTTCAAGCCAAGACTTCATCGCTGACTTTAAGGCATTAAGCACCTGATCATCAGCAACCTTCTGGTTCTTACTACCAAGATACTTAGAACCGAGGCTTTCAATCCGAGCAATTCTACGTTCAATCTCAGTCAATAAAAATTCTTGAGCACGATGCCCAAATTTAAAAGACTCATATTGATGTCCATAATTTTCAAAAGTGTTAACCGCCTTGACTATACGCTCATCCCGGCTATTACCAATCAATGCCTGAAAAATACTCCAAGCCCACTTAAACGGATTTAAACTGCCACCAATTTCAGCTTCAATTTTATTTTTGGCAGTTCTAAACTCATTATCATCTACTGTGTTAGAAGAAGTTTGAGCTTCTTGACGACTCTGTTTCGCCTTCATGTTTCTATAAATAGAAGCTCCTGAACTATAACCAGGAATCTTGGCAAGCGCCTCATTTCGAACTGCATCCCATGCACCTCTAACTGCTTCACCAGGTTTAACTCCAAATGGCATATCTGACCTTTATATACAGCTTAGGGGCCAAAGACTTCTCAGACCAATAAGTATGTATTATCAACATTCTTAACCTAGAATGACGTATTGACATTTTAGCACGCCGTCCACAGGTGGTGGTAGATATACCCCACAGGTGGTGGTAGATATACCCCACAGGGGTATATCTACCTTATAACACGCAATTCAAACGTTACATTATCAACACCGGGTCATAACACCGTAACGAAACGTTACATTATCAACACCGGGTCATAACACCGTAACGAAACGTTACATTATCAACACCCGGTCATAACATCGTAACGAAACGTTACATTATCAACACCCGGTCATAACAGCGTAACGAAACGTTACATTATCAACACCCGGTCATAACATCGTAACGAAATCTTA
>JABHOV010000009.1 GCA_018695135.1 Candidatus Melainabacteria bacterium
AGTGACGCATCAACGAAGAAGAGGTTAGCTTGAGTATCACCTTCAACTCTAAGATCATTAGCAGCAAGTCCTTGATCATTAAAGATTGCATTGCCGTTGACTGAGATTGTGCTATTGAATGTAGCAGCGCCTGTTGTGAGTAAAGTTGATTCAAGAGTTGTAGCACCATTGACAACTAATGTACTAGCAAGTCCCATCGCGCCGCCAATTAATACAGCACCTTCAAGTTCAGTTGCTCCATTGACTGTTAAAGTGGAAGCCAATCCAGTAGCTCCAGTGATAGCCACGGCAGCTTCAAGGGCAGTGTTGCCATTAACAGCCAGGGTAGAAGCTAATCCAGTAGCTCCAGTGATTGCCGTAGCGCCAGCAATTACAGCATTACTGTCTACAAATAAGTTGGTGTCGATTTCAACACTGCCTGCTACTAATACATCACTGTTGCCAGCAAGTGCATGTCCAGTTGTGACTCCGCCGATATCTAATCCAGCAGAAGGGGTGTTGGTGCCTATACCAACAAAGTTGTTGGCTATGTCAAAATATAGTGCAGCGTTGTCTTGCGTTAGGTTACCATTTGCGTCGGCAAAAGTAATAGAACCAACTGTATAGTCTAAAGAAAGAATATCAGCGTTAACTGTTTCGCCGTAGATATTAGCCCATTTGTTACCAGCTGAACCTAAGTCATAAGTGGCGTTAGCATCAGGACCTATATTGCCAGCTACTTGTAATCTAAAGTTGGTTGGGTTGGAAGCTGCGATGCCGATATTGTCAAGCGAGGCATCAACGAAGAATAGATTTCCTTGAGTATCACCTTCGACTCTTAAGTCGTTTGCTGCAAGACCTTGATCATTAAAGATAGCGTTGCCGTTTACCGAAATTGCGCTATTAAATGTAGCGGCACCTGTGGTTAATAAAGTTGATTCAAGTTCGGTAGCACCATTAACCGTTAAAGTAGAAGCAAGTCCCATCGCACCAGTAACTAATGCGGCACCTTCAAGTTCGGTAGCACCATTGACCGTTAAAGTAGAAGCAAGTCCCATTGCACCTGTGACTAAAGCAGCTCCTTCAAGTTCTGTTGCTCCGTTGACGGTTAAAGTAGAAGCAAGTCCCATTGCACCTGTTACTAAAGCAGCTCCAGTAATCGCGGTATTGCCAGTTATTGCAGCATTGCCATTAATTGCTAGATCTTGGTCAACAAATAAATTGGTATCAATTTCAGCACTTCCTGCAACTAAAAGATCAGTGTTGCCAGTAAGTGAGTGAGTACTTGTTACTCCACCGATATCAAAACCAGCAGAAGGAGTGTTGGTGCCCAATCCTAAGAAATTGTTTGCATTGTTGTAGTAAAGATTAGATGCATCGTTAGTAAGACTTCCATTTGCGTCTGCAAATGGAATACCGCCTTCTGGTATGCCCAAAACTAAAGTATCAGCATTTAATGCTTGAGTGTAAATTGTTGCCCATTTTTTAGTACTTGAACCTAAGTCGTAAGTTGTAGTTGTTTCTGGTCCAATGTCACCAGCGATCTGTAATCTAAAGTCTGCTGGGTTGGCTGAAGCAATTCCGATATTGTCAAGTGACGAATCTACGAAAAGCAAATTGCCTTGAGTGTCACCTTCGACCCTTAAGTCGTTAGCAGCAAGTCCTTGATCATTGAAGATGGTATTGCCATTTATACTCAAAGAGCTGTTTAGTGTAGTTGCACCATCAACTACGAGTGTAGATTCTAATGTAGTAGCGCCGTTAACAGTTAAAGTAGAAGCAAGTCCCATCGCACCTGTGACTAATGCAGCTCCTTCAAGTTCGGTTGCACCATTCACAGTTAAAGTAGAAGCTAAGCCCATTGCACCTGTAATAAGTGCAGCGCCTTCAAGTTCAGTAGCTCCATTAACAGTTAACGTAGAAGCAAGCCCGGTAGCACCAGTAATTAATGTTGCTCCATTGAGTGCAGTATTGCCATCAACAAAGAGATTTGCATCGATTTCTACACTGCCAGCAATTAATGCATCGTTAGCAGTTGACAGAGAATGTGTAGTGCTAGCACCACCAAGGTCCAGTCCGACTGACGGTGCGTTAGTTCCAAGTCCAAGGAAGTTGTTAACATTATCATAATAGAAATTGCTTATGTCTTCAGCAAGGTTGCCGTTAATGTCAGCAAAAGTAACTGAGCCATCAGTTAAGCCAAGAGCTAAAGTACCAGTGCTAATTGCATCTGCATAAATAGTTGCATATCTCTTGCTGCTAGAACCAAGGTCATAAAGGCTATCAGCGTCAGGACCAACATTGCCTGCTACCTGTAATCTAAAGTCAGTTGGAGTTGCTGTGGCAATTCCAATATTGTCTAGTGAAGCATCAACAAAAAGTAAATTGCCTTGAGTATCACCTTCTATTCTTAGGTCGTTAGTTGCAAGTCCTTGATCATTAAAGATAGTGTTGCCATTGACGCTTAATGAACTATTGAGAGTAGTGGCACCATCAACAAGAAGAGTTGATTCTAATGTGGTAGCACCATTAACGGCTAAAGTAGAAGCTAAGCCCATTGCACCAGTAACTAAAGCAGCACCTTCAAGTTCAGTTGTACCGTTAACAGTCAAAGTAGAAGCTAAGCCCATTGCACCGCCAACTAATGTAGCACCTTCAAGTTCAGTAGCTCCATTAACAGTTAAAGTAGAAGCTAAGCCCATCGCACCTGTAACTAAAGCAGCACCTTCAAGTTCAGTAGCGCCATTGACAGTCAATGTAGAGGCAAGTCCCATCGCACCACCAATTAATGTAGCACCTTCAAGTTCAGTCGCACCGTTGACAGTTAATGTAGAAGCTAAGCCCATAGCACCAGTGACTAAGGCAGCGCCTTCAAGTTCAGTAGCACCATTGACAGTTAAAGTAGAAGCAAGACCAGTAGCTCCAATGATTGCAGTAGCTCCATTAAGTAAACTATTGCCATCAACAAAAAGATTGGCGTCAATTTCTGCACTGCCAGCAATTAAGGCATCATTTGCGGTTGATAAAGAATGTGTTGAGCTCGCACCACCAAGATCTAAGCCCACAGATGGAGCATTGGTGCCAAGTCCTAAGAAGTTGTTTGTGTTATCAAAGAATAAGTTTGGAGCATCATCAACTAAGCTTCCGTTAATGTCAGCAAAACTAATTCCGCCTTCGGCTAAACCTAGTGCTAAGTTATCAGCATTTAATGATTGAGTGAAAATAGTTGCAAATTTCTTAGTGCTAGAACCTAAGTCATAAGTAACATCAGCGTCTGGTCCAATATTACCAGCAACTTGTAACCTAAAGCTAGAAGGTGTGCCTGTTGCAATACCAACATTGTCTGTTCCTGCATCAACGAAGAAGGCAAATGGTTGTGTATCTGTTTCGACTCTAAGGTCAGAACCTGCAAGTCCTTGTTCATTAAAGACTGCTCCACCATTCACTCCAAGACTTTCTAATTCAGAAGCCCCAGCAACGTCTAAGCTAGAACTAAGTGTAGTTGCACCTGTTACTCCTAAAGTATTATTGACGCTGGTAGCGCCTGATAGTGTACTTGTTCCTGTTACTGCTAACGTTGATTCTAGTGTAGTCGCACCATTGACCGCTAAAGTAGAAGCAAGTCCCATTGCGCCTGTAACTAAAGCTGCTCCTTCAAGTTCAGTAGCACCATTTACAGTCAATGTAGAGGCAAGTCCCATCGCGCCTCCAACAAGGGTTGCACCTTCAAGTTCAGTAGCTCCATTAACAGTTAAGGTAGAAGCTAAACGAGTAGCTCCGTTTAGAGCAGTATTGCCATCTACAAACAAGTTTGTGTCGATCTCTATACTTCCTGCAATTAGTGCATCGCTTGCCCCGGTTAATGAATGAGTTGAACTCACGCCGCCTAAATCTAAACCGGCTGATGGAGCATTAGTGCCAAGCCCTAAGAAATTATTGGTATTGTCATAGTAGAAATTAACAGTGTCTTCAGTTAAGTCACCATTAGCATCGGCAAAACCAATTGAACCCTCAGTTAAACCTAAGCTAAGAGAGTCAGCGCTCAATGCTGTTGTATAAATAGTTGCAAATTTCTTAGTTGCTGAACCTAAATCATATGTGTTTGTAGTCTCTGGTCCAATGTCACCAGCGACTTGTAATCTAAAACTAGATGGAGTCGCTGTAGCGATACCAATATTGTCTAATGATGCATCGACGAACAATAAATTGCCTTGAGTATCACCTGCTACTCTCAAATCAACACTTGCAAGTTCTTGATTGTTGAATACGGCAGTGCCATTAACATTGAGTGCTTCAAGACTAGTGCTGCCTGCTACATCTAAAGTAGATCCTAAGGTAGTAGCTCCGGTGATGCTACCTGTGCCAGCTATTGCTGCATTACCATCCACAAACATGTTTGCGTTGATCTCTGCGCTTCCGGCTACTAATAAGTCTGCATTGCCGGAAACGGCATGAGCAGTAGTTAGTCCACCGATATCTAAGCCAGCAGATGGAGCATTTGTACCAAGTCCTAAGAAGTTATTAACGTTGTCATAAAAGAATTTATTGTCATCTCCAACCAGATTGCCGTTTGCGTCACCAAAACCAACTGCTCCAGCACTAAAACCAAGAGCTAAACTATCTGCATTAAGTGATTGAGTGAAAATAGTTGCAAACTTTTTGCTAGCAGAACCTAAACTATAAGTATTGTTGGTCTCCGGTCCAATATCACCAGCGACTTGTAATCTAAAGCTAGAAGGGTTAGAGCTTGCAATGCCGACATTGTCTTGAGAAGCATCAACAAAAAGCAAATTGCCTTGAGTATCACCTTCGACTCTTAAGTCAGAACTTGCAAGTCCTTCATCATTGAAAATCGCATTACCGTTCACATCAAGAGATTCAAGTCTAGAAGCTCCTGCAACATCTAGTGCATTGCTCAATGTCGCTGCGCCAGTTATTGCAACTGTGCTACCAAGAGTAGTTGCACCAGATAGAGTTGAAGTAGTTGCTACGTATAAAGTAGAATTTAAAGTGGTAGCCCCTGTTACGCCAAGAGTGCTGCCTACTGTAGTTGCACCAGATAAATTTGAAGTACCAACTGTCGTTAGGGTTGAATTAAGAGTTGTTGCAGCAGTTACACTTAGGGTACTGCCAACTGTAGTTGCTCCAGTAAGAGTTGAATTGCCAGTTGTTGTTAATGTGCCATTGATAAATGCATTTTGATCAACAAACAAGTTAGCGTCAATCTCAGTACTACCACCAACTAAAAGATCATTGGCGCCAGTTACTGCATGAGTTGTGCTAACTCCACCAATATCCAAACCAGCAGCTGGTGTGCTAGTTCCAATACCTAACATATTGTTAGCGTTATCAAAGTAGAGATTAGAAGTGTCTTGTGAGATATTACCATTGGCATCACCAAAACCAATTGCACCATCACCAAGTCCGATTGATAAACTATCAGCGTTTAATGATTGAGTATAAATAGTTGCCCATTTATTAGTTACTGAACCAAGGTTATAAACACCACTGGCATTAGGACCGATATCACCAGCAACTTGTAATCTAAAGTCACTAGGGCTAGCAGTTGCAATTCCGATATTGTCTGCAGAGGCATCGATAAATAATAAATTGCTTTGAGTATCACCTTCAACTCTCAGGTCACTAGTTGCAAGTCCTTGATCATTAAAGATTGCGTTACCATTAACACTGCTGTTTTGAAGACTGGTTTGTCCCGTTACGGCAAGAGTGCCAGTGATCGCTGTATCTCCATTGATAGTTGCGTCTCCTGTGACATCAATATTTCCAGTAATATCCGTATCTCCGGTAACAGACAAATCATCACCAATGGTGACATCTTGTACAACACTTAAGTCGTTCGAAACTATACCGTCATTCATGATAGTCAAGTCATTAGCGATGCTCACATCACCATTAGCTAAATTACCAGTAATTGCATTACCAATATTCAATTGATCATCTGCAGTCGCACTAGTGGCATCTAGGTCGTAACCGATTGTAATATTGCGATCACCAGTAGTGATGTTATCGCCAGCTTTATAACCAACTGCGATGTTGCCGTTAGCCGTTGTGCCATTGATAAGAGAATTAGTACCGAGAGCTACATTGTAGCTACCGCTAGTAATTTTCTTAGATGCTTCATAACCGATTGCAACGTTCTCGTCACCATTGGTGATGCTGTCAGCACTGGCGTAACCAAGAGTGGTGTTATTGAATACGCCACCGGCGCTTGAACCTGCGTTATCTCCAACGAAAATATTTCCGTTGGCTGTAGCAATATTGGTTGCAACACCGCCGTTGCCACTACCACCGTTGCTTGTTAATCCAAGGCTAGCAGCTGAAACCCAAGTAGCTAAGCCGTTAGCATCACTAGAAAGAATGTAACCATTTGCTTGATTACCATCAATCATTTTGATGCTTCCGTTGAAAACAGAAATACCATCAAATGTACCTGTTGTAACATTAGGGCTAGTTAAAGTTTTATTAGTTAGAGTTTCTGTGCCTTGAGTTGTAGCAAGACTTCCAGTTGTCGGGATATTGATAGTTACCGGACTACCAGAAAGAGTTTGGATGGTGATATCACCATTGAAGACAATATCATTGGCACCGTAGGTTAAAGTACCTCCGTTATTAGAAACTCCAGTACCACCTCTCTGTGAGCTCAGAGTACCTGATGTCATCAGTGAAGCGTTTGTTGTGCCGCCATTACCGCCACCAACACCAGTTGCAGGTAACCATTGAGCGTGCCCGTCACTAGTTGATGTAAGTACGTAGCCATTACTTGCACTTGTAGGAATCCAAATGTCATTAATCAACATTGTATTTGAAAGAGTTTTGTTTGAGACAACTTGAACGCTATCATCAATTACTACTTTAGAACTTAGTGAGCTATAGCTAATATTGCCACTAACGTCATAGTTTAAGTTGTTACCAAGCATTACGGTATTTCTAACACCAGCACTTGTGAAATAAAGACTAGTCCCATCATACTCAATAGCACCGTTCATTGGAGTATCAGTTAAGGTACCAGCTGTCAGCATTACTGCAGGTGTGCCCTGATCACCAGCTCTAATATGTAGGTAAGCATCAGGATCATCAACACCGATTCCAACCTTGCCATCCTTCGTTACTGTGAAAACATTGCCGTTGGTAACAAGATCACCATTAAAAGTTAGATTGACAGTGTCGTTAGAAGCATCATAAGTCCAGCTAGCTAAGTTGTCTTCATCAGGACCAAAAGTTATTTTGCTACCACTACCACCACCAAAGGCTCCAAGTACAAATCCATTTGCTTGAATTGCATTAGTATCTTTGTTGGTAATTTGCGTACCACGTTTAACGTTCATTTTACGTTTTGCAATTGGTAGCGTAACTGTATAAGTACCATCAGCTTCTTTTAATACCTGTGTGCTGATTACTGCACTTGGTATCGCTTCAAAGTTCACATTGCGTAAAATATATTCAAGTTGACATTCATCAAAATCATTACTACTACAATTAGCTGCTGTTAGACTTTGTTTAGTATCATCATTTTCCTGGAAACTAATATTGCTTCCTTCAATTATACTACTGTAACTATTAACTAATTCTCCGACCTTGTTGAACAAATCAAAATAGAGTTGTCTATACTCTGTTGAGAAGTGACCAATATTCATTTTAAGTTGTAGGTTCTTAGCTTGCTTGGAATTATAGAGAGTTCTATGAATAGTAGAAACAAAGACTTTATTTCCTTGCACGTCATATTCATAAGCTTCGATTTTTAAACTATTTGGATAATCAGCTTTAGCAAAAAACGTTTGTGCATTTATTCTAAGTCTAATCTCTGGAACTGTCTGTTCAAGGAAATCAACGCGTGTGTCTGAGCTATCGAGGAAGAGTTCGACATCTGTTCTGTCGCCTTCAACGAAGTTAGTTGCAAAGTAAGTTCTCTTGGTTAGTTTGCCAGAACTAGTCTGTGCAACGGCTTTAGCCGGATAGACTACGCTATTGGCCATGACTAACAAGGTCATACTTATTCTTATAATTAGTGCTTTGACTTTATGCATTGAGTTTACAGGCTGTTAAACCCTCTCATTAGATCTCATTGGTATATTTCACCTCTTTTTCAATCCACCAAATTACCGAAAAATCCGCTCTAGGAGTGGATTCTTTGGTACTGAGGTACTAGATCGAAAGGACTATTTTAGTTGCTACAACACAGCAGCTGGAGGATATTGCGTTATTATCTACCCATTAAGTGGATCATCTTCGTATTATCTTTTGAAAACATAGGTTTTTCTGCCTATTGCTCTAAGGCTACGCCTTTATTATTTATTAATTGCTTATTCTAGGTAGCATCTGCTAGTATTTGCTTTCTAGGCACGCCTAACGCCTTAGTATAAATCGGCAACGAAATATACAGAAAGTTGGGTATCGTAAACTGAAAACTGCATATTTTTAATTAATAGAAAGCTAGGTCGTTAAAGCATCCGCTTTAACGCAAAAAAATAATTTCGCGCACATTAAGTAATTAATGATGCACAAATTCTAAAGAGTTTATCTAAAAGTTTCCTCGGAAATTTTGAAATGAATTCAGAAGAAAAAAGCTACAAGCGCGTATGGTGAATACCTAGGTAACAGCAGCCGATGAAGGACGTACTAATCTGCGAAAAGCTCTGGGAAGCTGATAAGAAGCTCAGATCCAGAGATCTCCGAATGGGGCAACCCAGTGGAAGTCATATTCCACTACTTCCTTGTGAACACATAGCTTGGATAGAGGTAAGCCGGTGAATTGAAACATCTTAGTAACCGGAAGAAAATAAAACAAATCAGTGATTCCCCTAGTAGCGGCGAGCGAACGGGGAACAGCCCAAACCACCTTTTGGTGGGGTTGTAGGACCATAATGTGGGATTTAATTTGTTTAGTTGAATAGAGTTGGAAAGCTCAGCCAAAGACGGTGATAGCCCGGTAGACGAAAAGCAAATTAACCCTATTGGCACCTGAGTAGTGCGGGACACGAGAAATCCCGTATGAATCTGGCAGGACCATCTTGCTAAGGCTAAATACTGCTGTTGACCGATAGTGAACTAGTACAGTGATGGAAAGGTGAAAAGAACCCCTGGCGGGGAGTGAAAAGAATATGAAACCGTATGCGTACAAGCGATCAGAGCACGATTTATCGTGTGATGGTATGCCTGTTGAAGAATGAGCCGACGAGTTAGTTTAAGTGGTAGGTTAACTGTTTATACAGGGAGCCAAAGGGAAACCGAGTCTTAACTGGGCGTTTATCACTTGATCTAGACCCGAACCTTGGTGATCTAACCATGGTCAGGTTGAAGCGTAAGTAACATTACGTGGAGGACCGAACCGACTAATGTTGAAAAATTAGCGGATGAATTGTGGTTAGCGGAGAAATTCCAATCGAACCAAGAGCTAGCTGGTTCTCCCTGAAATGTATTGAGGTACAGCGTCAGGTAATAGTTTAGTGGGGGTAGAGCACTGTTTCGTTGCGGGCTGGGATAACCGGTACCAAATCGAGCCAAACTCCGAATACCACTAATATGTTTCCTGGCAGTGAGACTGCGAGAGATAAGTTCCGTAGTCGAGAGGGAAAGAGCCCAGATCGTCGTCTAAGGTCCCCAAGTTATAGCTAAGTGATTAAGGAAGTAGAACTGCTGAGACAACCAGGAGGTTGGCTTAGAAGCAGCCATCCCTTGAAAGAGTGCGTAATAGCTCACTGGTCAAGCGGTTCTGCGCCAAAAATTTACGGGGCTAAGCTATACACCGAAGACACGGGTTTTTTAGTTTTCTTTTTTTTTCAATCCATTATTAAAAGTTGTAAGGGTGTAATGCTCTAAGGCTGTAAGGGAATCGTCCCCTACACCCATAGGGCCATAGAGCTCTACAGCCTTTAATTATGGATTGAATAAGAAGAATATACACTATTAAGCAGTAAGGGAGCGTTCTGTAGGTCTGTGAAGTATAACCGAAAGGATATATGGAGATATCAGAAGTGAGAATGTCGGCATAAGTAGCGAAAAGAGGAGTGAGAATCTCCTCCACCGAAATCCTAAGGGTTCCCACGGCAGGTTCGTCCACGTGGGGTTAGTCTGGTCCTAAGGCGAGGCCGAAAGGCGTAGTCGATGGATAGCAGGTTGATATTCCTGCACTAACTTATAAACGCTATTATCGAAGTCGTGACGCAGAAGGTTAAGTTACGGGGCTAATTGGATTGCCCTCTAAACTTGTAGCCAGTCTCTGTAGGCAAATCCGCAGAGGCGTTACGGTGAGGAGTGATGGTAAGGATCTACGGATCCGAAGTAATTGATACCACGCTGACCAGAAAAACGGCGTCGTGAGTTTATGAGTTACCAGTACCCTAAACCGACACAGGTAGGAAGGCAGAGTATGCTAAGGTGCGCGAGCTAATTCTCTATAAGGAACTCGGCAAAATACCTCCGTAACTTCGGGAGAAGGAGGACCTGCTGTGTATAGGACTTTACGTCTAAAAGCATAAGCAGGTGACACAAACCAGTCCCAAGCAACTGTTTACCAAAAACACAGCTCTGTGCAAACTCGTAAGAGGAAGTATACAGGGTGACGCCTGCCCGGTGCCGGAAGGTTAAGTGGAGAGGTTAGACGCAAGTCGAAGCTTTGAAATCAAGCCCCGGTGAACGGCGGCCGTAACTATAACGGTCCTAAGGTAGCGAAATTCCTTGTCAGGTAAGTTCTGACCCGCACGAAAGGCGTAATGATTTGGGAACTGTCTCGTAGAGAAGCTCGGCGAAATTGGAGTGGCTGTGAAGATACGGCCTAGGCATGCCAGGACAGAAAGACCCTATTGAGCTTTACTGTAGGCTATTAGTGAACGCGAGAGTAAGATGCGTAGTATAGTTGGGAGACTTTGAAATCACGATTTTGGTTGTGATGGAGTCATCAGTGAAATACCAATCTTCTTATTCTTTCGTTCTAACCGTGACCATTATCTGGTTACGGGACACTGATTGTCGGGCAGTTTGACTGGGGCGGTCACCTCCTAAAAAGTAACGGAGGTGTACAAAGGTTCCCTCAGGTTGGTCAGAAATCAACTTTTGAGTGCAAATGCATAAGGGAGCTTGACTGCAAGAGAGACATCTCGCGCAGGTACGAAAGTAGGTATTAGTGATCCGGCGATTCCGCATGGAAGGGTCGTCGCTCATCGGATAAAAGTTACCATAGGGATAACAGGCTGATCTCCCCCAAGAGTCCACATCGACGGGGAGGTTTGGCACCTCGATGTCGGCTCGTCACATCCTGGAGCGGTAGTACGTTCCAAGGGTTGGGCTGTTCGCCCATTAAAGTGGCACGCGAGCTGGGTTCAGAACGTCGTGAGACAGTTCGGTCCATATCCGGCATGTCCGTAAGATATTTGAATGGATTCTTTCCTAGTACGAGAGGACCGGAAAGGAGGAACCTCTAGTGTACCAGTTGTCACGCCCGTGGCAAACGCTGGGTAGCTATGTTTCGAGAGGATAAGCGCTGAAAGCATATAAGCGCGAAGCCCACCATAAGATGAGATATTTCGGGACCCAGGTAGATAATCTGGTTGATAGGCAAGTGGTGTAAGTACCGTGAGGTATTCAGCTTACTTGTACTAATAGTCCTTCTGCTTTTTTCTTTCCTAGATTTCTTTTAATTCTAAATGTGCAGTTTTTAGTTTACAACTTTAAAATGAAAAAGCCACTCAGCAATGGGTGGCTTTTTTGTGATCTTGTATATTAAGATATGATCAAACCTTGTTTTCAATCTTTTTTAGGTACTCTCTTGATACTAGATAATTCTAGCGTGGGTCAGTTTTTTACTCAGATAGATGTTGGTCTAGATGAATATAATTCACCATATGTTAATTGTGCTAAATCTGGCAATGGTCGCATACTTGCTGAGAGGCTGGCAAAAGCCTTCCAATCAGCTGAACGTACAGAGTTAAGAGGTTTTTTGCATTTTATTAATGCACTTGTGAGTGGTTGTGGTAGAGATCATGTCTTAAATAGTCTTTGTGATGATTCCTACGATGTAGGTATCAATGAAAGTCTTTTGGCTGACAGCTTAAGTAATTTACCACAAGGGCATCGTAACTTCTTGGAATGGCTTTTTTTTGTACTAAAGCCTGTAGTAGATGAAAATCATGAACTCGGTGGCACAATAGATACTTTCCCACCAACGGAATAGTATTCTGTTGAATTGTAAAGATTCCAAAAAAAGCTATTGTCTTAACCTAGCCATAAACACCCAGGGGCAGATAATGCGCAGGGGGTTAGGGGGAATTTATTTTAGGATAATAACGGTTTTGATGTTGGTTTTGTTTATGAGTGCTTCGGCAAGTATTCAGTCTTTGCAAGCAGGTAGGCGATTGTACGAGTTTGATGGCAGATCATTGACGCAAATGCGCAATTTGGTGATTCATCACAACATAAGTATGGAAAATTTGATTTGTTTGAATTTCCCAGGCTTATTGAATGAGGATTTTAAAACTAAAAGTAGATTTAAATCTGAGTTGGCGCAATTGTTGTTTCATAGCAATCATGCTGATGATTTTAACTATAGTGTCAATGAAGAATTTATGCTTTTAAGCTATTTGAAATAGTTCAAATTTGGCAGTGAAACATGACTGAAAGCCCCTCAGCAAAAGCATTAGGGGGTTTGAAATAATCCACTTGTGGGTATGACAATCATAAGCAAAGGGGGTAAGGTTATGAATAAGTTTTTAGTTTTTGTTATGATGTTGGGTTTTTGCTCAACAAGTTTGATTTCACCAGCACAAGCTGATATGGTTTTGTTGAACCATGTATCAGGTATTGTTGCAACACCGATTGGAGCAGGTGTTGGTACAATTCGCGGTGCTTTGTCCAATAGTATAAACAGCGATCATGTGATTGTTGATGGTTTGCCAGCATTCTTTTCTTTAGTTACTATTCCAGTTGGACTGGTCTTGAATACAGGAGTAGGTGCGGTTTCAGGATTAATGAAAGGTGCTCATGATGGTTTTGTCATCGGGCATGATAAACCATTGAGTCTTGAGTCATTTAGTCTGAAAGGTAATTTGTTAGATTATAATGTCCATGCTTGGAATCTGTAGATTAATCAATACTAAAATACACTAGATTAAGTGGAGCTTTCGGGCTCCATTTTTTCTGTAACCAAATCAATTTCTTAGAATATTTCATGAGCATTTAAATCTATTCTATGCCCTTCACCTTTAAGTGGTTTGAGTTCTACTGATTGGTTTCTTAATTTAAAGTAGGGTTTCAAGTTGTTGACCATGCTTCAAAGGAACAACTGAATCATTCTCAACTTGTACTATTGTAATTTTCTTGGCTCTGATTTTGCAGGCTGCTTCAGCTTGATTCCAAACTTCTTTTAAATATGGTTTTGCTTGATCATGATCGAGTTGATAATCTTTTAGTCCAGAGATCGGTCTAGTATGAAGATTGAGTGGAGTTGATTTTAGTAACAGAACACCAAACTCTTGTGCTGTTTCTTTCTCTGAATAGATTTTACTCATCGCCTGCATCATCGCTGCTCCTCCCAGTGAGCTACCTTCTAGGTAAATAGAATCCATGCGCTTTGTTGCCATGACATCTTCAATTTGTGCTTGCACATCTTGAATAATTCCCTCTTGATCTGCTTTGCCGGGATTGTTTAAATGTCCTCTATAACTTATAGAAACCACATCAAAGCCCTGGTCCAGTAAATATTCCATACGTTTGGTTTTTGCTAAATTCGATCCAGAGCCATGCAAGATGATTTTGGTTTTGTCATTGCCGGCTTTGCTCAGTTTCCAATAACTTAGTGGACGATCACCTTTGCCTTGAATTGTTTTTTCTTCAAGCTGACACCTTGAGCTTACGCGGCTTGATTCATGAGTAGTATCCCTTCACTAATTTCTTCTTGCATTAGTTTTCGAGCATCTCTACCGTCAAAATTTCCTGGGCTATGAAGTTCAGCTTGTAGCCACTGTTGTACCTTGTCTTTTGTCGTGAGGGTCTCTACACGTCTACACTTAGCATGAGGGATTTCGATGTGATGAGTTTTTATTAAAACAATTATAGCTTGCTTCTGACCTTGGTTTCCTATAAAGTAAAGAGTTCGATCAAAAACCAAGCCTGACCATTGTAAAGGAATCTAAAGATTTCATTTGCTGTTCCTGGTAGTGTGACACCTACACTAGTGCCTCGTCCCCATTGGATTGTATCTTTGGTCATAAGATTATCAGCATAGAAGTTTATATCCTCTTCCAGTTCAATAATTATTTCTTGTCCTTTGGTGCCGCCAACTATGCTTTGTAAAGTGTCAGTAGTTGTAGTATTGCTATCTGTGATATTGATATAGTTTAGGTTGGTACCACATTAACAGTGGTAACTCCTTCGAGGTCTGCTGCAAAAGGATCAATTGCAATTGGTGTTGGACCCGTTGTTGTTGCAAGTGTGCCACCGTTACTAGGTAGTGTGACATTGATATTGCCTGAGTTTGGAGCTGTAAGAGTTACGTTGGCTCCGCTTGCTCCGCCTAGGTTGAGAGTTTGATTGGCGTTGTCAAGCATTATTGATTCGTTTACTGGAGACTAGTGATGTTGGTACCAGGGATACTTGTAGGAGTAGCTCCAACTGGTCCTGGAGCACCTTGTGGTCCTGCTATTCCTGGTGCACCTTCTGGTCCGGGGACTCCTGCTCTCAAACCTGGATCACTAAAACTATCAGGGATGCTAACTAAGCCCGATCCGTTATCAAGAACATCTGTAAGCGTGAGATTAGGATCATTAAAAATTATCATGGTATGTTTGAATCTATTTTCTTTGCTGAATTTCCCGCCCCAGATATCAAGACTAACTCTAGTGTCATTAGCTACAGTTGGAATTTTACAGTTGCTTTATTACCACCTACTCCGATTTTGACTGCTAGGTCTATTACTAGTTCTGTGCCATTTGCGTTATCGACTACAATTTGTACTTGTAATGGATTAGCAGGACTACTCATTCGTGTGTGCCTAAAAACGAGCTCGCGGTTTTCGATATAAGTCGCAGTGTCAACCCCTCGATTTAGGGAACCACTTTTTGAAAATCAATAACCCCTGCTAAAGCACCCTTCTTAGCACCCTTATTTTTATTAGTATAGCTATTAATGAAATCTACTGGATTAGTTTTAAGAGCAGTGTGAATTCTCTCCGTATTGTAATAGTTAAGAGTATGGGCAATGGCTTCTATTAGTTCACCAAGGCATTTAAATCTAGTGATATTGCCAAGATCTTTTTTAAAGCCAGCATAGAAGGATTCTTGAAAGTCATTCCTCCAAGGAGAAGCTTTTGGACTTAAAGATGGTCTAATTCCATATGACTCTAAGATTTCTTGAAATAGCTGACTACGGTACTCTGAGCCTTGATCTGAGTGAGAGATGCATGGTGCTCTACCTTCAGCCTCAATTGCTTTTTTCAACGCGGCTAAGATTAATTCTGTATCGTGAGTATCAGAGAAATTCCGACCGGTAATTTTTCGAGAATAGATATCAATAAAAGTTGCTAGATAGTAAGTTTTATTTTCAAACTTTATATACGTGAAATCACTTGCCCAAACTATATTAGGCGCTAAAGGAATTAGGTTTTTAGTCAAATTAGGTGTATCACTAGCTTTAAAGCCTATATCTTCTGGTTTAAAGGGCTGCTTTCTTTTATGTTTAACTTGCAGATTGTATTTTTTAACAACCATGTGTACTACGCTTTCTGCGCGTCCAAGAGCAATTACCAGCCTTTCTGTCCCATAGTTTTTATGATTCTTGCGCAGATCAAGAATTTGTTCTTTTAGTTGCTCATCCTTGGATTCTTGTTTACTAGCAAATTTATTTTTTCTGCTGATCTTCAGTAATTTAGAAATCTCACGCTTGCTTAGATGTTTTTCAAGGCGTTTTGCAACTTTAGTTTTTTTTCTTTATCTAGCTCCAGCATAGTTTCAGCTAAAACAAGCTTTAAGGCTTGATTTTCTTTTTCAAGACGAGCTTGTGCTAGAGCATTGGTTTTCTTTGATCCAGACTTACCAATACGGTAATAGATTACCCTGGTACTGGTGCCATACTCCTCAGCTAAATTAGCTACAGATTCTCCCTGGCCCACTCGATCCTTAATCTTAGAAACTTGCTTTTCTGTTAGCTTATTATTTTTCAAAATTAACATACCTCCTGTTTTTCACTTACTGGTATATTTTATCGAGGGGACCAAGGTTAATCCACTAAGCATAGGCTTCGCTTTTACTAAGCTTTGTTAGACATCCTGCAACAAGAAGTCTAATGATTACTTTTGAAATATTCGGGTATAATCTGCTTATGTCAGATCAAGATTATTTGTTATTTGGATTGGGTGTTACTGTAGTAGTAATCCTTGCCAACTTGATTGGCTTCTTGCTTTTGCCACCATTGATTGCGAAGATGAAAAAATAGATTTGCGCTGAAAACTCCAATAGCAAGGTCTTGCTGACAAATCTAACAGATCTCTGATTATACTGTTTTAATCTCTCCATAACCGGGTAAATATTTACTATGAAGATTATCGTATTAGTTTCACAAGTTCCAGACACCACAACCAAAATAGTGATTGGTGCTGATAAAATATCAATAGATGAATCAGGCATTACTTGGATCTTAAATCCATACGCTGAGTTTGCAATTGAAAAAGCTCTCAAACTCAAAGAAGCCAACTCTGCTGTTGAAGAAATCATACTTCTAGCAATGGGTCCAGAACGCACTGTTGAAGCGCTTCGTCAAGGACTTGCAATGGGTGCTGATTCAGCTATCTTGCTTAAATCCGATGAAATTAACACAGCAACTCTTGTTACCAAAGTCAAAGAACTTGGTGCAGATCTTGTTCTTGGTGGCAAGAAAACTATTGACACTGAATCAAGCTGGACTGAGGCTGCTATAGCCGCTGAGCTAGACTTGGCTTTTGTTCACAGTGCAAACAAACTTGAATGGGACGGCGATGCTATTGTTGCAAGTCGCGAAAATTCCGGTGAGAAACAAAGCTTCAAACTAAGTTTGCCTGCTCTAATTACTTGCGACAAAGGTGATGATGAACCTCGCTACGCTTCGATCATGGGAATCATGAAAGCTAAGAAAAAACCTCTTGAAGAAATTGATGCAACGGCTAGTTCCAATATTGGACTTACTGTCTTTGATTCTTTATTACCACCTGCTAGGCAAGCAGTTAAGATTTTTGAAGGGACTGCTGATGAGACTGCTGAGCAGTTGCTTACCGCACTGCGAGAAGAAGCAAAAGTACTTTAGACTTGTCCCCAAATGCCCAATAGCTGCGTTATGCTCAAAATAGGAATTTATTACGGGGCATCAGTTGAGCCATTGACAATTTTACCTATTCAGCATCCCTGAACATCTCCGGCTCAGTCAACTGCGGTTCATAAAATCCAGCAAGCCTTGCTCTTGAACATTTTGAAACAAGTCTATCCTGTATAGTAAACCAATAAAGTCATCTTCATTCTTGTAAAGTCTTTATTGGTTTACTATACACACGAACACAGCCCTTAATGCGTGCGATATTATCTCGTCCACTTGTGGATTTCACCAGTCCACTACTATGTATTTCAAATTCTGTTATAGAATATAGAAGGATAATCTCTGTGAGCTTCGTAACAAGCTTAGTAGAAACCTATAATGATGGCAACTAAATTGGGTAGATACCCGAAACTAATTTCTGCAAACCTCGATGAATATGGCACAGCAGCTGCCGATAGTAAATCCGCGTCAAAATCCAGCTCTAACAAAAACTTTTTCTATATAATCTCTTTTTTCCTGACCTTAGTATTTGCTGCTTTTATCTTTGTGCTTGGTAGCCTTGATGAAGCTAGTATTGAGGTTTTGTCCAGATTCTTAGATAGTGTGCCTTACTTCGACCTGAAATTGTCACCGACTATTTTTCATGAGCTGAGATTTCCTGGACCAGTTAGTAATACTTTGTTTGCTGGCAATATAGCTTTTTTGAGTTTTATTCTCTTTGATATTTTTCGTAATCAAGAGAAAGCCAAACAAGCTAATGGAGACCTTTTTAAGGAATCAAGTTCGGTTTCTTATACGATTCATTTAGCGATTTTATTATGGATTCTATTGTCAGTTTTGGTAAGTTATAAACCAAGACCTAATGTAAAAGTTTCGCGTATCGAATTTGTGGTGCAATCACAAGGTGTTCAAACTAAAAAAACAACTAAGACCAATCGTAAGTCATCTAAGACAGCAAAGGACTCTGGTAAACACAATCCCAACAAGCCGGTGAATCCTGCCTCTAAACCCAAAGCTAAACCGGGTTTGCCGCCCAAGGCTAAACCCAAGGCAGCGTCAAAACCAAAACCAAAGAGTCCAAGCCCAGCCAAAGCAAGTCCCAAACCAAGTCCTCCCAAAATATCCAAGGTGATTCCAAAACATCGACCATTAATACCTCGCCCCAAAGTTTTGCGTGAGGCAGTACATGATATTGATGAAATTAATCCTGATGCCAAAACTTTACCGAAGTTACTTGACTACACTCCAAACAGTGACAGTGCTGCAACTAATCATTCATCTAGCCCGGCTCCCAAGACTAGTGAACAAAGTGGTGGACCGGAATCTAGAAGCTCCAATTTAGTTGCCAGGTTATCCTCCATCCCCAGAGCACCTGATAGCCTAGCTGGCTCAGGTCAAGGCGGTGGCATGGGCGCTGAAGCCAATGCCGCACCAAACCATAGTCCAGGTGGACCCGTTAGTATTGCAGCTAATGCCTCTGTCAATTTTGGTCCTTATATGTCAGCCTTACAGCGCAAGGTCAAGATGTCATGGAAGCCACCTCGTGGTACCGAATCTAACCGCATCATTGCCAAATTTACTATTAACCCAGATGGAACACTGTCCAATTTGACATTGGTCCAAAAAAGTGTCTTCCCTGGAGCCAACGTGGCGGCTATTGAAGCGATTACCAAGGCATCACCCTTTGGTAGATTACCGGGGCAGGCAACAGAGCCTATTGAAATTGAGTTTAGTTTTGATTATACGACGTCACAAAGGTTGAGGTATTAGAACTCTGCAAACAAGTGCTTGAACAGTATTACAGACGGATAATGGTAAAATAAAGGAAACAATTATGAACGAAGATAAAATAGTAGAAGAAGGATTAGGATTAGCAGAGGCGGCAGGTTTAACAGAGACGGCTCAAGAGAGTTTTAATATCCTTCATGCTTTCTGGGAATATTTCCAAGCTGATTTTATTTCATCAATTCCAATTTCGATCTGTTCGTTTTTGGTGATCTCTGTTTTGATAGAACGCTCAATGTACTATCAAAAAAACAATAGAGATATCTCACTATTCATTCACAACTTGCAAATGCAATTAGAGAAAGGCAATCTTGAAGCCGCTCAAATGCTCTCTGCCCAGCTCGGTAGCGTCATTGGTGAAGTTGCTGAAGAGGGTGTGCGCTTACTTGCCGTACAAAAAGAAGACTTCTCAAGAGCTTATGACATTACAGTCAATCTAGTTACTCGTAAGTTGCAAAAATACTTGCCGATACTTGCAACCATTGGTGCCGTCGCACCTTTCTTGGGATTGTTTGGTACTGTTTCTGGTGTAATTAAAGCACTGTTTAAGATGAGTCTTGGAGCCGACGGAGCTTCACTTGGAATGATCGGTGAAATCTCCAACGCACTAATTGCAACGGGTTACGGACTGGCGGTAGCGATTATTGCAGTTGTTGCTTATAACTTATTTAGTAATGTCGTGAGAAGATATGGAGATGATTTCCAGTTACTCAAATTGTTATTCCTGAGTTTTTCTACTGTTGATTTTGGTGATTTGACTATGGTAAACGAAGTTGAAGAGCACTATGACGAACCAAGTCAAGCTGCGTCGAATCAAGAAAGACCGGAGTACCCTGATTTCTTAAAATAGGAATAGATAGAGGAAAACCTTATGGCATTTAATTCTAATGACGGTGGCGGAGATTTCGCTGATATTAATATCACTCCTTTAACGGATGTGTTTTTGATTTTGTTTTTGATCATGATTGTCATTGCGCCACTCATTAATGAAACAGCTCTCAAAATTGATCCTCCCAAAGCCAAATACGGCAAAGCTATAAACAACACCGGCAAGGTGATCAATCTAGAAATTAATTCTGATGGTTTGATTGCAATTAATAACCGTAAGCTTGACTCTGAACCAATTGAAGCTGATCAAGTTGGTGACAGAGTTGCTGAAAGACTCAAAGAGATTTTAGAAGATCCAGCATTTAAAGATGCGCCATTGAATATAGTGGCTGACGCTGAGACAAGACAGAAGTATGTTGTTGGGGCAATGGATGCTGCTGCTGGTTTAGGTATCAGTAAGATGAATATAGTTACTGTTACTGGTCTTTAGCCTTCCTCATAGCCCCATCTGCTGTGTTATACTCGCCCTCCTTTACTACGGTAAACTTCGGGAACGCCTTCGGGCTCTCGCCAACATTCCATATTGGACTCTGAGAATAGGCTAAAGGTGATAATGGATTTTTGTCCCATAGCGTGTTGAATAATGAATGCTTTTTCTTATCTCATTGGAGTATTCATTATCCTCTGCTTATTACTTCTTGAGCATCTTTTGCATCATGCCATATAAGGTTGGGTACTTCTAGAATTGCTATTCGTCCAGAAATTTTAGATTGTTTTTTCTAAATCTCGCTTTAAGTAGTCAGACATTTTAAACGTTTAACTTTGAAATTACTTGCTGTTAAGTCTGTCTATAGATAGCGGGCATCTTGATGATTGTGTATTACACTCTATTGTCCAATGTCAGGATACGACCCTGTCATTTCAAAAATATTTACTGATAAATTGATTTAAATCAAACTCTTCAATATCTTCAAGCCTTTCACCGGTGCCAATGAATTTTACTGCTAGTTTGAAATTATAGGCTATAGAGAATACCACTCCAGCTCTGGCGCTGCCGTCAAACTTGGTGAGTATTATTGAATTGAGTTCGGTTGCTTCCATGAAATTTTCAGCTTGCAAGACTGCGTTTGAACCAGTAGTTGAATCAAGTACTAGCATTGTTTCAACAAGAGTATTTGGGTCTGTATTTTTATCAATGACTTGTTTGAGCTTGGTCAGCTCTTCCATCAAGTTAGCTTTGTTTTGCAGACGACCGGCTGTATCAATAATTAGCATATTGTAGTTTTCGGTTTGAGCTTTTTCTATTGCCTTATAAACTACCGCTGATGCTTTGGCGCCTTCTTCTAGTTGTAATATATCGACTTGGGCTCTTTGTGCCCAGTGATTCAATTGTTCTTCTGCGGCGGCACGGAAAGTATCACCAGCAGCAATCAGGGTTTTGTAGCCTTGTTTTTTGAAGCGGTGAGCGAGTTTGCCGATGCTGGTGGTTTTGCCAACGCCGTTGACTCCCACTACCAGTAAGATATTGAGTTGGTTTTTGGAGGCTTTGAGTTTGAAAAGATCAGAATCATGTTTGCCAAAAGCATTGAGCAAGAATTCTTTGAGCCGTTCTTGGACTTGTTGCTCGCCGCAAGGGTTCTTGCGCAGTGAGTCGGCAAAATCAAAAGCTAGTTTGACTCCAAGGTCGCAGCGGATCAATTGGGCTTCAAGCTCTTCTAGGTAGGCATCGTCAATTAGCCTCGCTGAACTACTTAGCTTGGTTTTGATTTTGTTAACAATATTGCTGAAAAAGGACACTGATTTAAGTATAGCAAAGCTAAACTATGAGAAATAGACTTGCTAAACTAGTCTGCTTGACCCAGTTCTAGTCTCAAAGTTGATTCTTAAATTAAAATCATAAGGGCAAATTATAAGAGTATAGCTAGAGATTCTAGCCTGATACGTCTTATGAAAAAAGCAATCCTTATCTGCTTTATATTTTTGTTATATGGCTTTGGCCAGATAGCTAAGGCTTCCTATGATGATGGAGCTGGTCTAGATTATGTGCCACCTAATCAAAACTTGGGTATTCATACTATGACTGTTCCAGAAGCATTAACTCTCAATGGTAATTTTGCACTCAAGGATCAAGCTGGTGC
>JABHOV010000008.1 GCA_018695135.1 Candidatus Melainabacteria bacterium
CTTAAGATTGTCTTTTTTCTTGACTTTATAAATATTTCTAAACATCTCAATAACTGGAGCAACAATTAATCCAAGGAATGGAACTCCTCTCATAGTGGTACTGAAGTTACCAATGGCATTGTAGATCTTCATCTTATTCTGTTCTTCAGTTGTATAACCATCATCATTTCTCTTCGAAAAGAACAATGAATTCTCGGTAGCAATTAAATGTCTCAGACCAATACGCATTGCTGTAACAAGCTCAGAAGCCTTCAGTGCGTGCTCTTGTTCTTTGGCATGTGTTTCTAAACTCTCTAACTTGCTTTTAATTGCATGTGGATTCTTAAAGTCAGTTGATTGAAGCTTCAAGGACTGAAGAGTCGCTGCTACATAACCAGCTCCAGGAACAGAACTCTCATTCAAGCGATCAACGAAATGCCTGAAAGTATTATAGGAATCATAGTCCTCGCCTTCAAGTTCCTTACGACGTTGCTTGGTCTCATAGAACTTGAGTATCAATTGTGGCAATCGTGTTTTAGCGAAATATATTACGGCATTAGGGAAAGACAATACCATTGAATTCAAACCAATCAATCTATCAGCCCATCTCAATAATCTAGTACCATTGTCCTGCACATATGGATCAGACAACGCTACAAAAGCATTTGGTAAAAGCATCAAAGTTCTTTGAAGTGGATGCAAATAATCATAGATATCACTAAAGAAAGTCGTCTTCTTGAATCTATTAAAGACATAACCATCCGTGATACCCTCTTCCAGTTGCTTAGTCTTAACACTTGCAAGAACCTCACCTTCTAAATTGGTTGGTCTAAATTTCTTAAAGAATGACTTGATCAAACCATTAGAGTTCATTAGTTTCTGTAGGTATTTTTCAGAATATTCATCAAGATACTCAAGTACTTTAGCCGTACTATTTAAAGATGCTGACTGCAAACTAGCCGTGCTACCAGAATGAATCCCCAGTGATTTAAGCAATAGCGAGAACGAACTAGTAAAATCTTTTGCAAGTAAAGCTAATTTGAATTGCCCAGCTTCTTTTTCAAGTAGCTTCTCTTTGACTTTGACCGAAGCACTAAAGAAATAAGGCAGTGCAGTAAAGGAACCAAAGACTGCTTGAATCATATTGGTAAAACCAACTTTGTACTTACCCAACTCTATCACCTTAGAATTGTTTGTAGACCATGAATCGAAATAGGCTTTTGTCACCCTCTGCAAAGAATTCAGATTAGAAACAACAGGCATCATAATTTCAGACAGTTCTGAACCATAGTTTGCAAAATTAAATGATTTTTGATCACCCATATAAGAAGAGAGAGCTCCGAGTAAATGGGAAGGTAAACTAACCACAGTTGAAAAAACAGACGATACAAATCGAATGGGACTCAAGACTGAATTACCAAGAAAGAAGAGATTCTTGGTATGCTTAGAAGCTGCTGCCCCTCTTGGCTTATCTGGATCATGCTGCTCAGACGGGACAGTGAATACGTTTGGCGCAAATTGAAACAAAGTTCTACGCATTGAGAAAATGAATGAAGTAATATGCCTAACAAAAGATTGTTGGGAAGTTCTTCGAAGCGCATCATCAAAAACAAAAGGGCGCTTATTCATAACCACATCATCAACTTTACCTGGCTTAGGTACTAATTTACGAAAACCATAAATAAAGATACTAGAAAGAGCCTTAATCGAGGTGGTGAAATAATTCAACATGAAACTGCCATGCTCTTTTTCTTCAT
Organism: Candidatus Melainabacteria bacterium; assembly: GCA_018695135.1. GTDB lineage: Bacteria > Cyanobacteriota > Vampirovibrionia > LMEP-6097 > LMEP-6097 > JABHOV01. The sequence continues at coordinate 1,737 of JABHOV010000008.1, forward strand.
TCGCGACTATATTTTCTGCTTGATTAATAAGAGAGGAGAAAATCAATGGTAGAGCAGCACCAAGCTCCGCAACACTAACTGCTCTACGACTATGTCTGGTTAAGAAAGGATCTTTTCGTTTTGGTTCATGCACCAAAGCCGCTTGCTGTTCTCGATTATCAACAGGAGCTTGATTCGCTTGATCTATTCCAGGCATGTTAGTGCTTGGCTGATCAGCCATTGTGCCCGGATCATTATTTGCAGGATCACGAGTTTGCACTGCTCCCTGTTTAGTGGCGTCAAGATCACTAGCCAAACTTTGTTTCGCTTGCTTTCCGCCAATATTGGTATTCACATCAGCCATTGATTGTGGCTTTGTCCTTTTCTATACAAATAGTTATCCAAGACCAAAGCTGGCCCTAGAAGCTATTTCTTAAGCAATTACGATAATGTAATTACAAGATCCCACGTAACGAGGGACTTAGCTATACATTTTAGCGCAGAACATGTCTGTACGTCATGATAGATTAGGTAGAATTAGGGGTTTTTAGCTATCGTCACGTCATTCCGTACGTCATTCTGAGCAAAGCGTCAGGATCTAGGCGTGTCAATCTAATGCAAAGACATTGCTTTAGCTTGAGACCAAGGAGTCATAATCTAAATTCGACAAAATTAGCAGTAACGGGCCGCATTGTAGTGCAAAAGCACGAATATCTTAAGCAAACAGTCATACCTATATAAGCCTGTCCAAGTCTTTGAACTCTTCAGACAATAATGGAATGAGTAATACAAGTAACGTGTCCGCATCTCCATAGTTCAGTATTTTCAAATAATAAAATGGCGCGGGGTGTTGCGTTTGGCGCGGACTCAGTTGGGCGTGGCGCGCTGAAATTCACACCAAAAGGATATGTCTAATGGAGCTGAGCGTTAGCGAAGCTCTATTAGATATATTCCTTGTCAGGTGAGGAGGAGGCGTATGCCGACAACGAA
>JABHOV010000084.1 GCA_018695135.1 Candidatus Melainabacteria bacterium
AAGTATCGTCGCTGAAAATTTGGTAAAGCCGTCACTATTGGCTTTGAACCAATCTAGTTGCTTTGCTAATCCGGTAAACAAGCTTGCGAAAAAAATAATCGCGGTATAACCAAGTGAGTAGCCGAACATCAAAATTAAACTTTTGACGATTGATCCAAGTCCGGCAGCTATGCCCACTACGCTTACTAAAACAGGGCTAGAACAAGGAGAACTGACTAGTGCAAAAGTTAAACCAACTATAAAAGGGTTGGCTTCGGGTACTTTAGTTATAAATTGCGGCAAAGGGAATTTAAAGATGCCAGCTAAACTAAATGCCATCAAAGTTATTAATAAACCGATAGCTAAATTGATCAGCGCTTTATATTCCGTAAACACAGCAAAAGCAAAATTGGCAGAGATGCCAAGAACACTCATGACCAAGGCAACTCCAATTACAAACTGCGCAGCATTAATAAATGCTTGTTTGCGGCAATCTATCTTGAGAGTACCAATATAAGCGAGATTGATCGGAAGTAAACTAAGTACACAAGGTAGTAAGCTGGAGATTAAACCACCAAAGAAACCTAGGCTAATTAAAATATAGAATGGCGCAGCTTGGTTGCTTGCAAGAATTTCTGTGTATTGATGTTGGTAATTGGTTAAAAAATCTTCCATGAAGATATTTTAGCGCATATGCTCGTTGCACTCGCTGCATACGGCACTTCGTGCCTGCATATGGTCGCTAACGCTCCCTGACTCTACATAGTTTTTCCCTAAATATTAATCAAATTATCCAGCGAACAAAGTGAGCATATGCAGGCACGAAGTGCCGTATGCAGCGAGTGCAACGAGCATATGCAAGCATAAATGCCGTAGGCATTTATGCTTTAACTAACGCATCAACTTTGGCAGTCAAAGCAGGCACGATTTCAAAAAGATCTGCAACAATACCGTAATCTGCTTTTTTAAAGATAGGAGCTTCAGGATCTTTGTTGATTGCAACAATAACTTTGCTCGAACCCATTCCTGCAAAATGCTGAATTGCTCCAGAAATTCCACATGCGATATAAAGATTAGGACTAACTACTTTGCCGGTTTGTCCAACTTGCATACTATGCGGAGCGTAACCACTATCTACAGCAGCTCTTGATGCGCCAACTGCAGCATTGATCTTACCAGCGAAGTCTCTTAGGATCGAGAAGTTCTCAGCGTTTGCCATGGCTCTTCCACCTGAAACAATGATACTCGCTTCTGTGAGAGGGATTTCTTTTGATGCTGATTTCTGTACATCTGCAACGATTATTTTTGAATCAGTCGCAGGATCTACGTTAACTATTTCGCCTGAAGATTCAGGGTTAGAGTTTGCTTTAATATTGTTTGGTCTAAAACTAATAAATGATTTGCGTCCAGCTTCAAGTTTGCAGCTAACTAAGAGTTTGTTTGAGTAAACACTTCTACCTACTTCCATGCTGTCTTTATTGAATGAGACACAATCTGTTGCGATATTTGCTTTGGTTTTGGCTGCTGCCATTCCCATTAATGCTTCGCCATCAATAGAGTTGTTGGCAAGTATCAAGTCAGGCTTTTCGCTTTCAATAATTTTGACAAGTTCCGCTAAGAACAAATCAGATCTAAAAGTTTCAAAAGCTGGGTTGTCTATTAAGAAGACTTTGGATGCGCCGTTTTTACTTGCTTCTTGGGCAGCCTCTGCTGAATTTGCACCAAATACCGCAGCAATTGTGTTTTCTGCTGTGAAATTCTCTGCGCTGAATTTGATAATTTCTTTTGATGCATGGCTTAATTTGCCATCAACTACTTCACTAAATACTAAGACTTTTGACATATTCTTAATATGCCACATATTGGATCTTTAATTAACCCTTAATGCTCTAAGGTTTTAGGGCTCTAAGGCTCTTGGGCGGGCATCATATAGTTGTTTGTAGAGCCCTAGAGCCTTACAGATTTTTGTTGTTTGGGCTTAATTAATGATAGAATTCTATTCCGTGGTGACTGTAAATAGTGAAGATTATTACGAATTATTAGGCGTTTCGCGCGAGGCTAGCGAGAAAGACATTAAGTCTGCCTATAAAAAAGCGGCACGTAAACACCATCCAGATAATACCGAGACTGGTAGTGAAGATACTTTTAAAAAACTAGGCGAGGCCTATGACGTGCTTAAAGACCCACAGAAGAAAACTATCTATGACCAATACGGTAAGGATGGACTCAAGGGCATGGGCGGTGGCGGCGCTTATGGTGGTGGATTTAACGGCGCTGGTTTTGAAGATCTAAGTGATGTTTTTTCAAGTTTTTTTGGTGGTGGTTTTGGAGCTGGTGGCGGACGTGCTCGTAGTAGAGCGAGACAAGGTCATGATCATAGTGTAGATATTCGTTTAGATTTTCTTGATGCTATTAAAGAGCACAAAAAGAAAATTAGATTGAATCCTCTCAAGTCTTGCAAGGCTTGTGGCGGCAAAGGTGCAGAAAAAGATACTGATATCGTTACTTGTTCAACCTGCCGCGGAGCTGGTCAAGTTAGCACTGTGCAAAATACTATACTCGGTCAAATTAGACAAGCGACGACTTGCCCAAGTTGCAATGGTACAGGAAGCGAAATTAAGAACCCATGCAAACCATGCAAGGGTAAGGGTTTAAAGAGGGAAGATCAAGAAGTTGAAGTGACTATTCCTTCAGGTGTTTATGATGGCGCTACGATGAGACTCACTGGTATGGGTGATGCCGGAGCTCATGGTGGACCTTCAGGCGATATTTATTTGCAGATTCATGTAGGCAATCACAAAAACTTTGAACGTGAAGACGCTAATGTTTTTTCTCAAGTCAATATTGGTTTCCCTGATGCTGCTCTTGGTACAGAACTGGAAGTACCAACACTCAGAGGAACAGAAAAAATTAAAATCAATCAAGGTACTCAATCTGGAGAAGTGATTAATCTCAAAAAACTTGGGTTTCCAATGATCAATAGACCTTCAAACAATGGTGATCACTTTGTCAAAATCAATGTTGTCACTCCGCGTAGTTTGAAGAGCAAAGAAAAAGATTTGCTCCAAGAATTACAAAAACTGCGGCAGGATAAAGATACTCAAGTTTAGGTCATAGACATTTGCCAACGCCTGTAGCTCAGTTGGATAGAGCATTAGTTTCCGGAACTAAGGGTCGGGAGTTCGAATCTCTTCAGGCGTGCCATTCTACCCCTATCTCACATAACCCCACCGTGACAGCAGTCACCGGCGGCACTGGCTGCGCCAGCACCGCCTGATCTCGCGTTGGCTGCAGAGACTCAGGCTCTACCCCAACCGCCTCAACCGAGCTGGCGCTCAGTTGAGGCTTGACCACAGTGTGCGCAGAGCTAAGGGTAAGTGCTTGCAACCCCCCCCTTAGTTTGGGTTTGCTTTCTTTTGTTTAACGAAGTCGTCTCAGGGCTGTTGAGCAGGATGGTCACAATCCTGCCAGCTTGATAGTCAGTGATCAATTAGTGATAGTGAACATACTGCAAGCCCGGAGACAACTTCGTGGAAAAAATCAAAGGGTGTCAACGACGAACGAAGAGAGGAGACATAGTCCTATAAGAATCTCAATACCTTACTAAATATTTTCATTTGTCTATTGTTAATTCACTCTTGAATTTCATTTTTTATGGAAGAAGACCCAAAGGGGCTTCTGGAATCAGATTGAGACTAGCGTAGCGAAGGCTCAATCTGCCATAGTAACCTCTCCTATAAGAAGAACCTGCTTCTGCTAAACTATTGAATACCTAGTTAAAATCTCAACAACTGATTAAGAGCATATTCTTTCATAAACTTTAGAGACATCAGGAGTACCATATTTCCCATGCGTCTGCAATGAAACAGCGTCCCACAAGCAAGATACAGTTTCATAATCACTG
>JABHOV010000007.1 GCA_018695135.1 Candidatus Melainabacteria bacterium
GACAATGTAGGTGACTGTGCCGGTATGGCTGCTGACTTGTTTGAGACTTATGCTGTTACTGCAACGGCTGTAATGCTTCTTGGTGTTTTGGTTTTCCCTCATCAAATTGAGGCTGGTAATTCAGCTCCAGTACTTTATCCACTAGCAATGGGAGCTGCTGCAATTGTTGCTTCTATTATTGGTAATTTCTTTGTGAAATTGGGTGATGACGAGAATGTAATGAAAGCTCTTTACAAAGGACTCATAGTTAGCGGGACTGTTGCCGCAATTGCATTTTATTTTATTACCAAAAACATGATGATTGGCTTTGAGAAGCCATCGTTTAATTATTTTTTATGTACTTTAGCTGGTTTGGTTTTAACCGGACTCTTTGTTGTAATTACTGAGTATTACACTTCTACTGAGCACGCACCGGTACGCAGGATTGCTGCAGCTTCTGAGTCGGGACACGCGACTAATATCATCGCTGGTTTGGCTGTTTCAATGGAAGCGACTGCACTACCTATATTAGTTATTGTTGCTGCTATTTTACTTACTTATACTTGGGCTGGAGTTTACGGTGTTGGAGTTGCTGCAATGAGTATGCTTTCAATGGCTGGAATTATCGTGGCGCTTGATTCTTATGGTCCTATTACTGACAACGCTGGTGGAATTGCTGAGATGGCAGGAATGGATGCTAGCGTAAGAGCAATTACAGATCCGCTTGACGCTGTTGGCAACACTACTAAAGCTGTCACCAAGGGCTATGCGATTGGTTCAGCAGCGCTTGCTGCAATTGTTTTATTTGCTTGTTTCCAAGCTGATTTGGTTAAGGCTATTACCCAATTTAATCTAACTGATGTTACTAGTAAACTAGCAGTCCCTAGTTTTGATATTTCTGATCCTTATGTACTTTCGGGATTGTTTATTGGTGGCATGATTCCATTTCTATTCAGTGCACTTGCCATGATGGCAGTTGGTAAAGTAGCAGGTTCTGTAGTTGCTGAAGTTAGAAGACAATTTAAAGAAATCAAAGGTATCATGGAATTCAAAGCACGGCCTGATTATGCGAGTTGTGTTGATATTGTTACCAGGGGTGCAATTAAAGAAATGGTAGTACCTGCTCTTATTCCTGTTTTACTTCCTATCATCATTGCCTTAATTGGTAAGTTCTTCTTGAATGAGTTTGAAGCAATGGGCGCAGCGAGAATCATGGGTGGAATTCTTGTTGGAAGTATTGTTACTGGTTTATTCCTTGCAATCTCTATGACCTCTGGTGGCGGCGCTTGGGACAATGCTAAGAAGTATATTGAAGACGGCAGTCACGGTGGCAAGGGTTCTGATGCCCACAAAGCATCAATTACTGGTGACACTGTAGGTGATCCTTATAAAGATACTGCTGGACCAGCTATTAACCCAATGATCAAGATTATTAATATCATTGCGCTATTGCTTGTACCTTATTTGCTTTAATCTAATTAGACTATCTATAGTAACTAATCTTTGTTTTTTACTTGAAAATAAATTTCAGTTAGTCTTCGGTGTAAGGAGCAGGTAGTTCGTATGCCTCAATTTTCGCAGATCCGGACCGGAGCCCACGGTTAAGATTGTGGAGTAGCTTGTCTGCGACAAAAGGTTATGCCGTTGGGCCATTCCGGTCAAGAAAATTTGGTAGGCATACGAACTACCTGCCGAGTACTACGACATTAACCAGCATTCGCCATTACATTGGCTGACCTTTGTTTAATTCTGTTTTGTAATCTTGCTAGACCTTCTAACTCTGGATTAGTGTCTACTAGTTGCTTGGCTGAGTTGCGTGCGTAGACTAAGAGTTCTTCTTGATCTACTAGTCCTTGCAGGGCTGTGTCTGAAAGCCCTGATTGTTTGAGCCCGACAATGTCACCAGCTCCGCGAATTCTTAGATCTTCTTGGGCAATCACAAAACCATTATTGGTTTTTTCCATGATCGCAAGTCTCTCTCTACTTGTTTGACTAGATGAGCCACTTGCAAGCAGGCAATAGGATTGTTTGTCGTTACGACCAACTCTACCTCTAAGCTGATGAAGCTGCGCTAAACCAAAGCGTTCTGATGATTCAATCATGATGACAGTAGCGTCTGGCACATCAACACCAACTTCGATTACTGTTGTTGCAATCAATATGTCTAATTCCTTGTTGCGAAATTCTTGCATGATCTTGTCTTTCTGGTCGTCTTTGAGCTTGCCGTGTAGTAGTCCTAGTTTGTAGTTTTTGAATGTAGTTTTACTGAGCCTTTCGTATTCTACTGTTGCAGCTTTTGCTGATAGGGTTTCAGATTCATCAATCAATGGAAAAACAATATATGCTTGATTGCCTTTATCAAGCTCCGATTTGATTAGCTTGTAAGCATCAGCTTTTCGATCGACAATTTTGGTTTCAATGATTTTTCTACCTGCTGGCAGCTCGTCTATTTCGGACATGTCAAGGTCCCCATGTATTGCAAGAGTGAGTGTGCGAGGGATTGGAGTTGCGGTCATGAAGAGCTTTTCGACGCTAATGTTATTTTTGGATTCAGATTCTTTACTGTCATTCTTGAGGCTAAGTTGTCTATCGTCTGCTTGACTAGCTTTGCGGGCAAGCAACTCTCTTTGTTTAACTCCAAAGCGGTGCTGTTCGTCAATCACTACAATGCCAAGATTGTTGAATTCAACAGACTCTTGTATTAGTGCATGGGTACCAACAACAATATCGATAGTGCCTGATTTGATTCCGGCAAGTACTTCTCTGCGGACTTTGACTCCTTGTTTCCCCAGTAGAAGCCCTATATTGAGTCCTAGTGCTTGTGCCCATTCTGTGAACTTCTTGTAGTGCTGCTCAGCGAGTATCTCAGTTGGCACCATGATTGCAGCTTGGTAGCCGTCAGCGACCGCGACCAGTAGCGAAAGAAAAGCAACGACTGTTTTGCCTGAGCCAACATCTCCTTGCAGCAAGCGGTGCATTGGTTGGCTACTGACCATGTCTGGTAGTATTTCTTGATAAAAAACTCTTGTTTGTGCGTAAGTTAATTCAAAGGGTAGTGCGTTGATGAACTTGTCGACAAGTCCATTTTCAAAACAATTGAATTTGATACCTTGTTTGTCTTTTTTGTAGTGGCGCCTTAGTTGCATGAAACGCAGTTGCATTAAAAACATCTCGTTAAAGATCAAGCGGGTAGCAGCTCTATTTTTCATCTCAAGACTAGAAGGGAAATGAATCTCTTCAATTGCTTGATCATAGGCAATCAGATTGTTTTTGCTAATTACAAAATCAGGCAAGAATTCATGAAGATTGTTTTTGTATAACTTGAGTGCTTTGTGGATGATCTTTCGTAAGTTGAGAAGTGAAACACCTTCAGTAAGAGGGTAGATGGGTACTATTTTGGCTGTGTGGGCTTTATCGGATCTGTCTTCTTCGCTAAAATCATCAGAAATTAGTTCTATGACTGCGTTATGGATGGTTTTTTGATTGGAGTTTTTTTCTGCTTTGACCTTGCCGACACAGATACAAAAAGCACCAGTTGGGTATTGTGCGTTGTATTGTTTGAGATAGAAATGACTAGAGTTGCCTTGAAAGAATTTGTTGATTTTGATTTGACCACTTGTGTCTTTAATGAAAATACTGAGTATGATCAAATTACTTCGTGGACTTTTAAAAGCTGAGATACGATTGATTCTTCCCATTATGGTTGCGTCCTGGTCAATCTGAAGATCTTTAATATTGGTGATCTCTGAGTATGAGATATGTTCGCGCGGTAAGTAGTTTAAAAGATCTTCTATTGTTTCGACGCCGAGTTTATTTAACTTAGCAGCGAGTGCCGGACCGACTCCTTTGAAGTATTGAATATCTAACTTGGAGATATCAAGACTTGGATCAATGATTTCTTCTTCTACAGCGAGTGGTTTTGTTATTTCTTCTTTAGTTATTTCGCTACTGTAATATTCTTCTAAGTCATTTAGAATATGGATTACTTTCTTGCAAATATTCATGCGGCTTGGCAGGTCAAGAAAGGCGTAGCGGTCGATTAAGACAAAAATGCTTTGCCAGTTTTGGCTGTCTCTGTATAACAGTACTGCTTTGCGGCATTCATTACGAATGAAGGTCCTAAAGTCGCCTGTATTACCGATAGCGTTGATATATTGATGCTTGATCTCAAAATCCATTGCAGCTTTGATTCTGTGGATTATTTCAAGTGCTTGTTTTTCTTTGCTAGTGGTTTCTTGGCTCACTTAACAATATTATAGCAATCTGTATATCTGGCACCATGGATTCATGATAAGATACTGCACTATGGAATTTATTCTAGGTTACCAAGGGCGAACTGCCAAGTTTGAAAAAAATACTAAATCACCTAGCTTGATCACACAAGCTCGTAGTGCATTATTGGGGCAAGATGATACAGATGCTTCTAAGATGACCGAAATCAAATCTGGTCAAGGTGTTAAAGCTGGATCGAATCAAGCTCTGCATAAAGCTTTTGATGACTTTAGGTTATTAAAAAAAGAAACTCAAACTGTATTATTAGTTAGAGATCTCTCGCATATTAAAGCTGGTGAAAGTCCTGCTGATGCCTTCAAGCTTGATAAAGCAATGTTTACTGAAAGTGGTCATGAGCATAATCGTGCTATTTTATACGTCACAAATGATGGTGGGAATAATTTTGTCTCAGAAAACACCGATAATAAAATAACTCAAGCGAAGTTTCTAGACCCTAGAACTGTCAATCAAGCAATAGTTTTAGACAAAAGCCAAGAAGGTTTTGAAGATGATTTTGCAAGTGCTTTAAGGCATATGGATTTGGCTCTTAGATTGAAAACTGTTACTGAACAAAGTTTTGAAGCAGCACAACTCTTGATTAAAGCTGGTGATTTGAAGACTGCTAATCTATTTGATGCTCTCGATATTTTAGAAGCTTTGATTAACAAGGATCCTGAGAATATAGAGTTTTTAACTAGCCAAGCTCAAGCTTGTGAACTTTTGGGTGATGATTTCAAGTTTAAATATGATTCATCACGAGATGAAAGTCAATTAGAGAATGTCAATCAATGTTTTACTGAAGCAATATATAGTTATCAAAAGATTAGAGAGATACAAAGAGAAACATCCGTTTTTGAAGTAGATACAGCAACTCCAGTTGCAAAACTCCATTACAAGTCAGGCAATTATGATAAAGCAATTGATGCCTGCAAGGCGATATTGGAACAGGATGATGATTTTCCCACTGCGTATATTATTCTGATTAGATCATTATTCGATAGTGGTGATAATGCAGGAGCTAAAGCTGCTATAAACGATGCACTACGAATTAACCGCGTTGGACAAGAGGTATATGACTGCTTAGCTATAACTGATAAACAACTTAATGACTATGATTATACAAGTTTGGAATCCATGCATGATATTCGTACTGTATTGGCTTTGGACCTTGATAATTTAGCCTCATTGGTTCCAGGTTATGGAAGCTCAATGTCTAGAGCTACAGGCTCAAATGAGGAACTTGGTTATGACCCTGATAAACGCAGAGAGCGTATCATGAGAGGTAATCTTTACGACGAGACTGTCTTTAGATCCGATGCACCTGAGGGACCTGTATCTGTAGTGAAATAATTTATAACTCAGGGCCGATCTCAGGGCAAAAGCACGAATATCTTAAGCAAGTAACCATACATGCGTAAGTCTGGACAATCCATTAAAGAACCTGAACAATGTCTAAATGAGTAATGCAAACTTGTCCTGGGGGCCGCGTCTGCCTTTTTCAGCTATTTTGATAAGAACATGAATGGGATAATTCCTGGTCCTTTGTGTGTAAGCTGATCTTAACTAAATAGCTGAAAAAGGCAGACGCGGCCCCTGTATAATTAACTCATGACAACAACTACAGTAAAAATAGCAAATGATATCTCTGAATTGATTGGGAAAACACCACTAGTCAGACTAAACCGAATGGCAAAGGAAGCTGATGTGGTCGCTGATATAGTACTCAAGCTTGAGTTTTGTAATCCCGCTGGATCCGTCAAAGATAGAATCGGTTATTCGATGATTATTGAAGCAGAGAAATCTGGTTTGATAGAGCCTGGCAAAACTACAATTATTGAACCGACTAGTGGTAATACTGGAATCGCTTTAGCTTTAGTAGCTGCTGTTAAGGGCTACAAACTCGTTCTTACTATGCCAGATACCATGAGCATGGAAAGACGTAAATTGCTCAAAGCCTATGGTGCTGATTTAGTACTTACGCCTGGTGCACTTGGCATGAAGGGTGCAATCGAAAAAGCCAAAGAGCTTTGTGAGACTACTGCTGATTCTTTTTTGCCACAACAATTTGCTAATCCAGCTAACCCAAAGATACACAGAGAAACTACAGCTCTTGAGATTTGGAACGACACAGATGGCAAAGTTGATTTTGTTGTCTCTGGTGTTGGTACTGGCGGAACGGCTACAGGAGTCGCCACTGTACTCAAAGAGAAAAAACCATCTTTTAAATTAGTTGCTGTTGAACCAGAAGAGTCGCCAGTAATCAGCGGTGGTGAGCCTGGACCCCACAAGATACAAGGTATTGGAGCTGGTTTTATTCCAGGCAACCTTGATGTCAGTTTGATTGACGAAGTTATTAAAGTAGATAGTGCTACAGCTATGAAAACTGCTAGAGACTCTGGTACCAAAGAAGGCATACTGTGTGGTATTAGTTCAGGAGCTGCAATTGCTGCAGCTATAGAGCTTGGTAAAAGACCTGAGAACAAAGGCAAAATGATTGTTGTGATTATCCCTTCCAATGGTGAAAGATATCTAAGTTCTGCTCTTTATGCGGATTTGACTGATTAGTGTTCTTACTTAAGTAAGTGCTAAATAATAACTTGTGTTACTTGTTAATCTGATACAAACACGCTAATATATATAGCTAATGCCAGAAAAACCTGAAACAAGCACTGGTGCAAAGTCACTTCTCAAAGAACTCAAACGCCAAGGCGTCAAGAGATTCTTTGGATATCCTGGTGGAGTTTTACTTGGACTTTATGATGAGCTTTATGGTGAAGATGAATTGATGCATATTTTGGTGCGCCATGAGCAAGGTGGGGTTCATGCTGCTGAGGGTTATGCCAAAGTTGCTGGAAGACCAGGAGTAGTTCTTGCCACAAGTGGACCTGGTGCTACTAATTTAGTTACTGGAATTGCTGATGCCTATATGGATTCAGTGCCGATTATTTGTTTAACTGGACAAGTACCTACGTTTGGTATTGGTACCGATTTTTTTCAAGAGGCTGATATTACTGGTATCACATACCCGATTGTCAAACATAGTTACTTAGTCAAGAAACCAGAAAATCTTGCGAAGGCTGTTGCCAATGCTTTTCATATTTGCCAGACCGGTAGACCTGGTCCTGTCTTAATTGATATGCCCAAGGATGTTTTGAATGATGAGTATGAACTCACTAACGAAAACAGAATCGATTCTAGTTTCAAACCAGACATCAAGGGCTACAAGCCTCGCATCAAAGGTAATCCAAAACAAATAGCAAGTGCCGCCAAACGTATCCTCTCAGCAAGACGCCCGGTGATTTATGCTGGTGGTGGTGTTGTAACTTCCAACGCAAGCAAGCTTCTTTTGCAATTGGCAGAGTCATGCAATATTCCTGTAACAACGACTTTGCAAGGCAAGGGTGCAATCCCGCACAAGCATCCATTATTCCTTGGCATGCTTGGTATGCATGGAACTGCTTATGCTAATTTCTCAATTTATAATTGTGACCTGTTGATTGCAATTGGAGCGCGCTTTGATGATAGAGTGACTGGCAAAATTGCGACTTTTGCACCAGATGCTGATGTGATTCATATTGATATTGATCCAGCTGAAGTTGGTAAGAACCGCAAGATGCGCAATGATATTGATATACCGATAGTTGGTGACGCTAAGTCTGTACTTAAAGAATTGATTGCTAAAATCAATGAGAAAAAACCTGATACCCAAGAATGGTTAAACAAGGTCACTGAGTGGAAGGAAGAGTATCCGCTTGATCATGATCCAATTGCTGAAGAACTTATTAGCCCGCAACATATTCTCAAAACTATCTACAAGCTTGCTGGTGACAAAGTGGTTTATGCCACTGACGTAGGACAACATCAAATGTGGGCAGCTCAACACGCCGAAATTAATGGACCGCGCAAATGGCTCACAAGTGGCGGGGCTGGAACAATGGGCTTTGGCTTACCTGCTGCAATGGGAGCTGCTGCTGCGCTCAAGGATTCAGTTGGCACTGACGATGATCGATCCGACGAGCTTGTCGTTAATATCAGTGGTGATGGAAGTTTTCAGATGTGCCAGCAAGAACTCGGAACCCTCAAGGCTTATGATCTTAAAGTAATCAATTGTATTTTCAATAATAAGAATCTTGGAATGGTACGTCAATGGCAAGATCTTTTTTATGATAAGCATTACTCTCATGTAGATCTCAAGCATGGTAGTCCTGATTTTGTATTACTTGCAGAGGCTTATGGTTTGCGCGGACACAAACCAGAAACTAGAGCAGATGTCGATGAGATTATTAAAACAGCAATTGAGGACGAGGCAGCAACGGTAATTGATTTTCCGATGGCTTATGAGATGAATGTCTGGCCAATAGTACCTCCCGGCGCGTCCAATATGGATATGATGGGTGTTGACAATTGTACTTTAACTAGCAAGCAGAGAGAGACTCCTGATTTTGATTGGGAACAGGTGTGAGCCGCAAGTCAAGTTTAAAGAAAATCGCAATCATTGGAGCAGCAGGAGTTGGTAAAACGACTCTCTTGAATTCTCTATTTGAAGATACTACTATCTCAGTCAAGTATAGAAAAATAGAAGAAGTTGTACGCAAACTTTGTGCTGAGAGAGGCTATGAATCTCCTTATACTATTGACGAAGACTTAGATCAATTTCGTCATGATGTTTTATCCAGGCAAATAGAAGAAGAAAACAAGGTTGATAATTTCATCATTGATCGCTCAACGATAGACGCTTGGGCTTACTATATGCGCTGGTCTTGGAATACTAGTACTGTTGAAAAAACAGAGGAGTTTTACCAAGCTGCTTATAAACAGGCTCAACAATATGACAAGTTGATTTATATTCCAATTGCTTTTGAGATACAAGATGATGGTTATCGTTGGGCTAACCCTGTTTATCAAAAACAAGTAGATAGGTTGTTAAGATCAATAATTACGGATTGGGATTTAAAAGATAAGGTTTATGAAATACAGTCAGATACTATAGACCATAGATTGCAAGAGCTGCTTGATTCGGTTTTTTGATCTTTGAGTCTTGGATTATAGACCAAAGACAAAAAGATCCCAGTGCTAAGAAAGGTGTGATGCATATTGCTAACTTAATTGTATCTATGGTTGTCATAATAATTCAATTCTTAATTCTATGGAAGATGTGAGTTAGTGTAAGAGCCCCTATTAACACCAGTATAAGTGAGATTAACAACCTTGTAAAGTCAACAAGGTCTTCACCTATTAAAAACCTAAGAATTATAGTTCCAAAGGGGATCAAGCAGTAACCTGCTCCTAAACTCAAAAGCCAATTGATATATGTTTTTTGCCTCTGGTTCACATAAATAATTATGCATAAAACTGAGTCTGATTTGTTGCTATTAGGTGTCTACCACATCAATTTCGCAAAAACGCAAGTCTCATTGAATTAGGCTTGGCAATAAATTCACCATGCTCATAAACAATTAGCCCGTTAACGATAGTATGAGTGATAGCTGACTTGAAACTATCTCCCTCAAAGGGAGACCAGCCACATTTATAAAGTATATTTGAGGCGTCTACAGTCCAGGGTGAGTCAAGATCTACTAAAGTAAGATCAGCATAGTAGCCCTCACGGATATAACCTCGTTTATCTACTTTAAATCTCTTAGCAATATTATGCGAAGTTTTTTGAACTATAGTTTCTAAACTAAAAACACCTTGATGAAATAATTCAAACAAGGCTGGTAAAGCATGTTGCACTAGAGGTCCACCTGCGGCAGATTTGAAATAATTAGAATTGGTTTTTTCTTCGATTGTGTGCGGCGCATGATCAGTGGCAATGATATCGATTCTTCCTTGATTGACTGCTGCCCTAATTGCAGCTCTATCTTCACTAGTTTTGATTGCTGGGTTCCATTTGATTTTGTTTCCCTTCGTTGCATAATCCTCATCACAAAAACTCAAATGATGCACGCATGCTTCTGCTGTTATATTCTTAGAGTCAATTTCACCAGCTTCAAAAAGCTCAAGCTCTTCTTTTGTACTAATGTGAAGTACATGCAAATTGGCTTTGTGTTTTTTTGCTAAGCCAATTATATTTTTGGTGCATTTGTAACAAGCCTCACGTGAACGAATTTCCGGATGATATTTAATGTCTATTTCATCGCCATACTTAGCTTTGTATTTAGCTGCGTTATCTATGATAGTTTGTTCATCTTCGCTATGCACTGTACATATCAAACCAGTCTTGGCAGAGTATTTAAGTACTTCTTCTATGACTTCAGTCTTGTCAACCAGCATGTTGCCGGTTGAAGCCCCAAGGAAGATCTTGATGCCGCAAACGGTGGCTGGGTCAGTTTTGAGTACTTCTGCAAGATTGTCATTGGCTGTACCCATATAAAACGAATAATTGGCAAATGATTTCTCGGCGCCTATTTTATATTTGTCTGCAAGTAAGTCTTGCGTGAGTGCACGCGGCACAGTGTTGGGCATCTCCATAAAACTGGTAATCCCACCAGCTACAGCCGCTCTTGATTCAGTATAAAGATCACCTTTGTGTGTAAGACCAGGATCACGGAAGTGCACTTGATCATCTATCATGCCTGGAATAAGGTATTTGCCACTTGCGTCTATAATTTGATCAGCATCAGTTAATGATTGACTTCGATCAATTGTTTTGATGTATTCGCCTTCAATTAAAAGATCAGCCTGGAAGATCTCTCCTTCATTAATTAGCTTGGCATTTTTAATTAGTGTTGTTTTGTTCATAAGTGAAATGGATTAAAGTCTGTTCCCTTATCGTAGTGATCTTCGTTTTCTTTCTTTTTGAGAAACTTGATCAAGTGAACAGTAATCAAGGGATAGGCAAGTATTTCCCAAATGATTTTGATTAGGTATTTGCTGCCCATTAATTTAAACATTAATTCAAGTGGGTAGCCCTCTGCACCAATAAAGGCAAGAGGAATAATAATGATTGTATCAACTAGCTCACCTGCCATGGTGGATCCGATGATTCTAACTGCTTGGTATTTACCTTTGGTCCATAGTTTGAGCTTGGCTATCACATAACTATTGGTGAATTCACCAGCCGCAAAGGCAATGATACTTGCAACACTAATTCGTAGACTCATATTAAAGACCTGAGAATAAGCGCCTTGCAAGCCCCAACTAGGGTCAGCAGGCAGGATGATAAAGAATTGAATTATTAGATTGGCAAGAATTAACGCCCCAAAACCTGTCCAAATCACCTTGCGCGATTGAGCGTAGCCATAAACCTCTGTCAAGATGTCCCCAATCAGGTAGGACACAGGAAATAGCAAGACTCCTGTTGTTGTACTAAAACAAAACCAGTGCCCTAAACAAAGCTGGGTGATCTTGACACTACCTATTAAGTTACTGAGTATTAGTACCAGAACGAAACAGATGGTGATAAGTTCAAGATACTGATAGTGCTTACGCTTAACCATTCAATCTAGTCTATCACGCTGTGCTAGCATCAATTGACCAGGGATTTCTTGAAGATTAGACAAGAAACTAGTCCAGATTAATATCATGCCTTTTTATTTATTAGTATTATTATTTCTCAGCTCTTGTCAGGCTTCAGAACCTGCTTATAGACTGGTTCATGCCAACGACGCTGATTCTTTTTATGTCACTGACTATGATTGCAAGTTTGATTGCAAGAAGCAAGAATTGAGATTAATAGGCATCGACGCACCTGAGTACTCGCAAGATCCTTGGGGTAAGGCAGCTATGAATTATGTACTTGAACAAATCAAGCCAGAGACTAAGATTTATTTAGAAAATGGACTGACTCCCATTGATAAATACGGTAGACGTTTAGTGTTTTTGTCTTACACCCACGCCGATAAGCGCAAGTCGATGCTTCAATTAGACTTGCTAGAACATGGATATGCTCAGTTGTTTACTTTTGATAAGCGACAAAAGCATCTTGACAGGTTTAAAATGGCTGAATTATCTGCTAGATCCAAAAATATCAATATTTGGGATACTGAAAATGGTCTTAAGATGAACCCATCTAAGTACAGACGCAAGCAAAAAGCTAAGAAGTCGATATAATAAAACCATGTCTGTTTCCTTCAAACTTGAAGACAATTTTGCTGATCTATATTCCACTACCAGTCTTGAAGAGTTAGGAGTTGATATGCCGCGCATTATTCGTACTGTTGAGGCTATGAACGCATCAAGTCATGAACTTTGTCCGCAAAATCTTGCCTACCAGCTTGGTATCCCCAAAGCCTTACTCTATCAGGATCTTGAAATACTTGAATATATCTATAAGAACCAAGAATCACTAGCAGGTGCTGATAAATTAATTGCAAACCTCATACAAAAAATCAAATTTAAAAACCGTCATATCACTCGACTAAAAAATCAACTGAAAGATCATAGTAAAAATTCTGAGACTTCATTTAATGACGGCTTTGTACAAGGTGCAGCTATCAGTTACCAAAAGAAACCATCTACTACTGATTTGGCTAAAGAAGTTTGGGCAAGAGGCACACTATACCTATCTATTGATGATGAGCTTAATTCGGCTACTATCAAGTCAGCCTATAGGCGGCTTGTGACCATCTTTCACCCTGATCAAAGTGCCAAAGACACGGCTGACTACCTAGATACCCTTAAAAAAGCTTATGATTTACTTATGAGCTTTTACTCTTAGAACTTTTAGGTTAGAATATTGATGCGTCTACCACAAGCGCCTTCTTTTCTTTTTCGTGCCGGTGTGGCGGAATTGGTAGACGCAACAGACTTAAAATCTGTTGGGATTTTTTCCCGTGCCAGTTCAAGTCTGGCCACCGGTACCATTATAAAAAAGAAAAGAGGGGCTTTATGTCCCTCTTTTCTTTTTTAATGGATACTCGTGTCTGGATTATATGACTTCTAGTCTCAAGCGTGGTTGTGTGAAGACTTGTGTTTATAATTCCATACTGTGACCCACGCTGCTGGCGAAGCCAGCCCTTTCAATGCGCACCCTTATCACTAGCAAAAAAGATCTTAAGAGTGATCTTTTTTGTGGGTATGGAGTTTTAAGATTACGAGATTCATTTGTCTTTTTTTATTAAGCTTTAATAGCTTAATGAGTGGAAGGAAAGCTTGAGTTAAGAATGTCTTTTGCGTCTCAAAAAAGGTACTTGACACTACGGTTCCTGTATCTGTCACGAATTCTCATTCTGCAACTTCTCTAACTCAGCATCATACTCAGCTTTGATCATGCTTGCTGAATCTGAGTTGAGACTACCTTGTAAGGTGAATTGGTTTATTAAAGCCTTGCGATGTTGAAGTAATTGAGTCTTAGTTTCAATGGTATCTTCAAGTACTATCATTTCATTAGAAATCTTCAATGTATCAATTTCACTTCGCAATTCTTCAATTTCTTGATTAAGATCTTTTTGAATTTGATCAGCAACTGAATCCATTACTTCACCATTATGTTGCAACTGTACAAGCTTGCTTATTGCACTACGAGCAGAGCGCATTTGCGCGTTGATAAATTGATAACGATAAAGTTCGGGGCTAAATATTTTTCCGAGTTTGAGGATTTTAATAAAGCTAGAGATACTCAAACCTTGAACAAGTAAGGTAAATAGCACAACGCCAAACACCATCAAAATCATAACCTCTCTTAATTCAGAAGATAGGATTTCTCTTGGGATACTCAGTACTAGCGCCATAGAAAGCGCTCCGCGCATCCCAGACAAGACTAGGATATGTTGCCAATTGATTTCTAAGTGCATGATTTTGCTTAAATTACCAAGTCCCGAAAGTAGGTATACAGAAATTATTCGTGCCACTAGCACTGAGCCTATGGCTATCGTGATAGGGAACCAATTATCAACAAAGCTAGATATTTCAATCTCTAATCCAATCAAAAGAAAAATTAATGAGTTCATAAAGAAGGCAGCATATTCCCAAAAACTAGAGATGACAATTTTGGTAGAGGCTGACATACCTGTCTGCCTGCCATAGTTGCCCATAACCAGCCCTGCTACAACAGTGGCGACAACTCCAGATAGATGCATGTGAGGAATGCTGCCTGGTACAGTAATAGATTCAGCCAATAGAAACGAACCATAAGCTGTGATGGTGGTGAATGTTAATTCAAGTAAATGATCATTAAAATACTTAGTGATGACCGAGAAACTTAAACCAATTAATCCACCCAAGGCGGCGGCTCCTAATACTACTATTATAAATTGAACGAAACCACTTGAAAGATAGCCCCAAAGTGACTCTGCAGGGATTGAAAAACCAAAACTCATAAGCATAGCTAGTAAGAGTTTGAAAAATACAACTGATGTTCCATCATTAAATAGACTTTCACCTTCGACTAACGCAGAGAGCTTGTGATCCAAGTGTAGTTTTTTCATGATTGCTACAACACTGACTGGATCAGTTGGAGCAACAAGTGCACCGAATATCAAACTCACTATCCAAGGCAGTTCTAAGAAATAATGCACGCAGGCTCCAATAATTAAAATAGATAAGGCGACTCCCAAAGTCGCAAGAATTGCAATTGCTGAGACTGAAGTTTTTAGATGACGTAGATCAAGATTCCAAGCAGCTTCAAACAGTAAAGCGGGTAGAAAAATAAATAAAACAATGTGCTCAGTAAGAGCAACTGGTTGCAGCGCATGAAAGAAGCCCAAAGCTAACCCAACTACAACAAGCGCTACAGTATATGGTATTTTAATTCGTTTAACGGCTACTGCGACAATCGCTGCAATTACCATGAGAATCACTAAGGTGCTTATATCTAGCTGTCCTAATTCAGAATTTATGTGATGATTCATTCTTTAATTGTATAGTATTTAGCTCTACAGGTATCGTTGATACTTTCTGTCTAGAGACGGCCTTCTAGCCCTGGTATTTCTTTAATATCAAACAAGTATTGAGACCACCAAATCCAATAGAGATAGCCATTCCATACTTTGCATTATTTTTTGTGCCTGTTTCAGTAGCAAATTTCATTTTGGGTATAAAACGTGGATCTGGATTCTGCATATTGGCTGTGATTGGAACTTCTCCGCGCTTTAGTGAAAGAGCCAGTTCTGCAGCATTCTGAAAGCCAGCCCCGCCCATC
>JABHOV010000113.1 GCA_018695135.1 Candidatus Melainabacteria bacterium
CTCGTTCGTCACCTACACGCAACTCACTAAGTCCCTCAATTAATCCATCAAGCCGTTCAGAAATATGATTTAACGAGTCAAAATAGGGCTTTACAATACTCACAACTTCAATTCACCAAACAAATCATACTCATCACAATCCACAACCTTGACTTGGATAAATGATCCTGGAGCAGGCACAATAGTCTCTGCGTCAAGCTCACAATATACTTGACCATCTATTTCGGGCGCATCACGATAGCTTCTAGAAACCAATTGGTAACCACCATCCTCAAGCTCAACAATATCTTCGAGTAAAACAGTAAGCTCTTTACCAAGAAGCTCTTGGTTCTTTTCTAAACTAATCTTCTGTTGTAATTGCATTAGTTTGTCTCTGCGCTCTTGTTTAATCTCATCTGGCACTTGATCAGCTAGATCATAAGCGGCCGTACCCATCTCCTTAGAGTAAGTAAAAATACCAACTCTATCAAAACGAGAGTCTTCAATAAAGCTATAAAGCTCTTGGAAATCCTCATCCGTCTCACCAGGAAAACCTGCAATAAAAGTAGTTCTAACACAAACTCCAGGTAATTTATCTTTGATTAAAGCAAAGGTATCACGCACAGTAGGTGGGCGTTTCATTCTTAGCAAAACATCTCTAGAAGCATGTTGTAAAGGAATATCAATATAGTTCATGATGTTGTCGTGCTTAGCAATAACTTCAAGCATCGCCTCGTCCATCTCAGTCGGGTAGGCGTACATCACTCGAATCCACTTAGCACCAGACTCAGTGGCAACAGCGTCAAGCAAATCAGCAAGCGCTCTGCGTTTATAAATATCAGTACCATAGGCTGTCGAGTCTTGAGAGACCAAAACTATTTCTTGAGCGCCTCGTTCAACTAAGATCTTGGCTTCAGCAACAACATCCTCGATTGTTCTTGAGTTCATGTCGCCGCGCAAATGCGGAATAATACAAAAAGCACAACGATGATCGCAACCCTCTGCTATTTTGAGATAACTAGAAGGACTTACTTGGGTATGTATGCGAGGTGTCAAAGCATCAGCAACTGAAGTTGGCTTCTCATCAACACAAATGATCTTGGCATCCTCACCAGCATTCATCTTGGCTGTTACTTGTCTAACGACATCAAGAATATCTTTGACATTACCAGTACCAACTACAGCCTGTGCTTCAGGCAATTCATCAAAGAGATCTCCTTTGTAGCGCTGCGCCATGCAACCAGTGATAATTAGTTTCTGTCCAGCATCAGCTAGCGCACCCAAAACCTCAATACTTTCATTAGTACTATCTTCAATAAAAGTACAAGTGTTGACCAAAGACAAATCTGCCTTATCGTGATCAGCAGTAATTTGATAACCTGCTCCGTGCAAGATTCCAATTATATTTTCTGTGTCAACCAAATTCTTGGGACAACCTAGAGTTGAAACCCCAATGACCGGTAGTTTTTTAGCTGTTTTTGTTGTCATGAAGAGTAATGATAGCAAAATTGATGGTCGCTGCGCTCCCGGTTGCGTTCGCTTTGCTCACTGGTTGCGCTCATTTTATTCGCTGGTTGCGGAGCTAAAGCTCCTGCTTCTTGTGTTAAATGTTCTCAAGCAGGCATCTTTGATGCCGCAACCAGTCCTAGCTTTGCTAGGACGCAACCAGTGAGCAAAGCGAACGCAACCGGGAGCCTAAAAGGCGACCTTGCCCTACTGCTGCCCCTTAGGTTTAGTAGCTCGCGCCTCTTTCTTGTCCAACACCGTCTTCCTCAAACGAATATTCAAAGGAGTAACTTCAACCAACTCATCATCATTGATATAAACCAAAGCTTCTTCTAGTAGCATTTTTCTAGGTGTTTTCAGATGAACCAAAGTATCAGAACCAGAAGTTCTCATATTAGTAAGTTGTTTTTCTTTTGTTAGGTTTATTGTAATATCCTGCGGGCGGTTAGCTTCGCCAACTACCATTCCTTTGTAGACCTCAATCCCTGGTTCAATAAAGAAAATTCCTCTATCAGAGAATTGCGCCAAAGCATAAGGAGTCACCTTGCCTGATTCCAAATTAATAAGCACTCCAGGTCTAATTCTATTCATTTCACCAACAGCAAGTCTGTACTCCAAGAAACTATGATTCATAATCCCTTCGCCCTTGGTCATTTTGACAAAGTCATTATTAAAACCAATCAAACCTCTAGTTGGGATATGGAAAGTAACAACTGAACGTCCCTGGATGGTATTCATTGCAACCATTTCCATTTTACGTTTGCCAAGTGCTTCAATACAAGCTCCTGCACTTTCTTCTGGCACATCAATTACAAGTTCTTCAAATGGCTCATGAATAGCACCATTGACTTCTTTTTTTACGATATGTGGTTTAGAGACTTGCATCTCGAAACCCTCACGTCTCATTGTCTCAATTAAAATCCCAAGATGCAATTCACCCCTACCAGCTACTGCAAAAGAATCCGTTCTGTCAGTATCTTCGACTCTAAGCGCTACGTTAATGGTAAGTTCTTTTTCAAGCCTGTCTTTGATTTGTCTTGAAGTAACAAATTTGCCTTCAAGTCCAGCAAAGGGACTATCGTTTACAGAAAAAACCATTTCCAAAGTAGGTTCATCAATTTTGATTGATGGTAAAGCTTCAGTGAGACCTAGATCACAAATTGTGTCACCAATATTGGCATCTTCTATTCCAGCAAGCATAATGATCATTCCAGCACTAGCTTCTTCGATCTCGACTTTGGCAAGACCATTAAAACCATAAATCCTAGCAATCTTTTTCTTAACGACAGCTTTATCAACTGCATCAATCCAATTCACTTGGTCATTGACTTTGACGGTACCGTTGAGGATTCTACCAATTTGCATTCTGCCCATATAGTCATTGGCATCAAGACTCACAGCCTGAAACAAAAACGGTGCATCAATATTGCCAGGAGCAGGCGGTACTGTTTTAAGAATCACATCCATTAAGGGCTTGATATCACTTTCAGTTCCAGCAAGCGCAGCTTCTAAATCTAAACTCGTAATTCCTTTAATACCTGAAGCATAAATAATCGGAAAATCAATTTGTTCATCAGTCGCACCAAGATCAATAAACAACTCAAGTACATTGTCTATCACCCTATCAATGGTGGTATTTGGCTTATCGATTTTGTTAATAACAACGATTGGCTTCAAGCCTTGATCAAAAGCCTTTTTCAAAACAAAACGTGTTTGTGGCATCGGCCCCTCAAAAGCATCAACCAAAAGTAAACAGCCTTGTACCATTCCAAGTACACGCTCAACCTCTCCACCAAAGTCCGAGTGACCCGGTGTGTCAATAATATTGACAATATGATCAGCATATTTAACAGATGTATTTTTACTAGAAATAGTAATCCCGCGCTCTTTTTCAAGAGGGTTACTATCCATAATGCAACTATCGTATTCTTTGTGATTCTCAAGACTACCTGTATGATTTAAAATCGCATCCAAAAGCGTAGTCTTCCCGTGGTCGACGTGAGCGATGATTGCAAGATTGCGTATATGACTTATATTTGACTGTGACAAAGCAAAATAATTATAAGTCATTGATAGCAAGGGAAAGCGCTTATTTGGAATATACGTAAAGACTTAATAATTGTACAGGGTCGTATCCTGACATTGGACATTTCTTCGTTCTAACGCAGATTTTGGTTAATATACGTAAAATGTCCGATGTCAGGATACGACCCTGTAACTCTCTACACAATCAGCTTTTTCTTGAGGTAAATAGGCCCAAAGCGAACCTGCGTTCCAGATTGGTTCAATTGAAGCGTCAATTTTGTAGATATAAAGACTTTTGATCAGCTCCATCGCTCTATTATTAGCGATTCCACGAGGATCATTGGTGAGTTTGGTCTTGAGCTTAATGGCATTTTTCTTGCTATTGCACATAGCTGGACCCGGGCTAGTGCCGTTGGTACGACACAAAACAGCAATCGTCCCATCATCTCTGGGACAAGCTAAAACATAGGTGCAGTGGTCTTTTAGATTATCCATTGTTTAGCATTATTTTAGCAAATCCTTAGCTCATTTTGCTCAAAAGCAAGCTCTTAGCCGCATTTAATGGCTTCTTAACCCCAACTTGCTTAAATTCACACATGGTAAGTTCGGATCCTCGATCAAAACCCGTATTAGGTTCAGATGTAATTAGTGGTCAAATCACTGATAAAGCCTCGGCCCTATATGACTTATTAAACCAAGTAACTGGCACTGAAGGTGGCAGCTACAAAACTTTTGACATTGACGATCCAGACTCAGAAGAAAATTATCAATTAAACCTAGGAGTTTATAATATAGAACAAAGCACAAGTACCCGTGCATGGCAAACGGTTGAGAGAATTTATTTTCAAGATAGTGGACAAAGACTGCAACAACTAGAAGGTAGTTTAAGAGACAACTTTGATCGTTTACGTGATGATATTACTGGTAACATCTCAGGTCTTTTTGCATTGATTAATAACCCGGAAGGCACTGAGGAAGGGCAAGGTGGAGTTGTAGCAGGAGATGCTGGACTAAGCATCATAGCAGAAATCGAAGCAATTGCAAATGACGAAAATTCAACAGCCGAAGACGTAGAAAATATTATTCATGAGTTATTAACAAGTGAAGAGGCTATCAGCAGACTAATTGAAACATTATTCGCCAATTTCCAGCTTGATGTACAAAGACTCGATTCTGAGATCTTTGATCTTCTCAATGATGGCGATACAACTTTTTCTAATAGTGGTGATTCTGAAACCGATACAACAGCAAATTCCAAATACTTCTTAGATTTTGGTAGAGGCCAAGCAGCCAAAATTGCCAATAGTGAGCAGCAAGCTCTTGAATTCACTCTTGATTTCTTAGAAGAAAGACATCTTGCTTCATTCCCTGGTGCTGTCTGGAACGAAGCTGCTCAAATCGGCGTGCAAGTAAG
>JABHOV010000006.1 GCA_018695135.1 Candidatus Melainabacteria bacterium
AAACGTATGCTAAGTTACATCTAAGCCTATAGAAACCGGGCAATGATCTGAACCCAAGATCCCAGCATGAATCTGAGCGGATTTGAGCCTCGGCAAAAGCGTCTCACTGACATAAAAATAATCAATTCTCCAACCGATATTGCGCTCACGAGCAGCAGTCCTAAAACTCCACCAGCTATAATTTTCAGCAGCTTCTGGATTAAAGTACCTAAAACTATCAATAAAACCCAAAGCCTCAAGACGATCTAGGTAGATTCTTTCAACAGGCATAAAACCAGAAGTATTAGAATTGTCTTTGGGCCTAGCCAAATCAATAGCTTGATGAGCCGTGTTGTAATCACCAGTAATAATGATATTCGGTTGAGTTTTTTGTAGCTCTTCAATATAAAGTAAAAAAGTCTCATAGAAATCCAACTTAAATTTAAGTCTCTCTGTACTGGCACCACCATTCGGGAAATAAATATTGAACAAAGTAAAACTGGTTTTGCCAATTTTATGCTGAGTTTCAATTACTCGTCCCTCAGCATTAAAAGCTTCAACTTGCTCTGTAAATTTGGTTTTAGTTAATCTCTTCGCTGAAGCAAGCATCTCAACGACATCTATTGTCTCAAGCTCAGTGTATAGATTCCGTGGACTCAAAATCTCATTTAAGCCTTTAAACTCCAGACTAGTTTCTTTTTTACCTTGATTAACATCAACTATCTCAATTGGATTAGTTTCAAAACGCTCAAGCTCAAAACCAAAATTGAAGCTCGTAGGGGCTAATCCTTCTTTGACAAAATTGGCTACGCTACTATATCCCTTACGCACCGCGCTATTGTATTCAATGAATGGATAATTTTCAATTTCTGTTAATTCTGGACCAAGCTGCTCTCGATGAGCTTTGGTTTCTTGGACGCAGACCATATCAAAATCACTGACATCAAGCCACTCAAGAAAGCCTTTTTTAGCAACAGCACGAATGCCATTGACGTTCCATGAACATAGTTTAATTGTTTTATGCATTTGTCAAAGCTAATTTAACTTCCACAACTAATGCTTCGCTAACGTCCTTGGTCTTAGCAGTACCGCCAAGATCTCCAGTCAAAATACCTTGAGCCAAAACCGCTTCAACAGCAGCTTCAAGAATTGCTGCTTCTTTTGACATATCAAAACTAAGTCTAAGCATCATCGCTGCTGACAATACCATTGCAATCGGATTAGCAAGTCCTTGACCAGCAATATCAGGTGCGGAACCATGTACCGGTTCATAAAGCCCCGGCAAACTACCGTCACCAGTAGAAGCGCTTGGTAATAAACCAATGCTTCCAGTCAACATCGCTGACTCATCGGATAAAATATCCCCGAATAAATTACTGGTGACAATCACATCAAACTGCTTTGGGTCTTTGATTAATTGCATTGCTGCGTTGTCTACATACATATGACTAAGTTCAACATCCGGGTAATCCTTAGATACTTCAATTACTGCATCTCGCCAAAGTTGCGAAACATTGAGTACATTAGATTTATCTACAGAACAAAGTCTCTTGCTACGCTTGCGAGCAAGACAAAATGCAACATGAGCAATCCTAGTCACTTCTGACTTTTCATAAACCATTGTATTAAGGGCGCGATTGCCATCATTCGAGCTAGGTTGCCCGAAATAGATCCCGCCAGTGAGTTCACGAACAACAACTAAGTCAGTGCCTCTCACTATCTCTGGCTTAAGACTTGATAGATTAGCTAGTGAATCAAAGACTCTAGCTGGTCTGATATTAGCAAAGGTTTGCAGCTCCTTACGTAACGCAAGTAAACCAGTCTCTGGTCTTTTATCTCGTGGTAAGTTGTCATACTGAGGTCCACCAATAGCAGCCATCAATACAGCATCAACCTCTTTGAGCTTGGCCTTGGTTTCATCAGGAAAGGGACTACCTGTTTTGTCGATAGCAACACCACCCAAATCAAGATCAATATATTTAAAATCAGGAGCGACTTCTTTGAGGACCAATAAAGTAGCTTCCGTTATTTCAGGACCTATTCCATCACCAGAGATTAAACCAATTGTTTTTGACATAGTTTAATATTGTAGCAAAAACTAGAACTATAAGGATTTCACATAGTCATTAGCAATTTCTGCTTCGGTATTGGCAAATAAGTGATAGTAAGCTAGTTCATCACCAGGCAAAATTGCAGCATTGGCTAAAGAGTCAGAGCTTTGTTGAATAGTTGCAGTCCCATTAAAAGTCTGCAATAAAATCATTCTTGCCAGTTTGATCAATTTAGAAAAGCTCAGCTCCATTGCAGCACAGTGTGCAAAATCATAATTTGAGCATTTAGATCTAAGATAGTCACGATTGTTTTGCCACTCTTCTTGACTACAACTTTCTTCAATCACTGAATCCAATAAATCAAAATAGCAAATATACTTAGACCAATCAATCTCAATAGCTGATTTTTTTCTAGACTTCTTCTGCTCTTTAAAAGAAGCAAGTAAAATATCATAGTCTCGCAACATAGTTGCAACCAATCGTTGTCTAAGATGCTTGGACATTTGTTTGGCAGCTGCAGCCAATGTCGAGTCATTAAAATTGAAAGTATAATAGTCCACTGACCTACGAACTAGGCTCCGGTAAAAATCGAAACTCATATTAAGTGTATCTAAATCTTGACTCATGTATCCCCCCTTAAGCTCTATGCTTTAATAAGAACATCTAAAGGATAAGCTCTGGTTAAGAACCCGCTACTTCTTATTAGCTTTATTAGCCTTTTTCTTGCCTGACTTCTTGTTAGGTTTCTTTGCGGGTTTCTTTGCGGGTTTCTTGGCGGGTTGCTTTGATGCTGGTTTCGGCTTTGGAGCCGTTACTGGCTTGGGTGCAGGAGCCTTAACGACTGTAGCTGGTTCTGGAGCAAAACCTGGTGACTTATAGCCATGGCAACTAGTGTCATTTTTCTTAAGATAGCCCTTCTTATTAATGCAACGCTTGGGAGCATCATAGTATTGTCTACAAGCCTTCGTGTCACGGTTCTTTTTCTTTTGGCACTTAGTAGGGATATTAGAATATTGATCTACTTCTTCCTCTTCTTGGGTAACGGTTGGATTTCCCACTTCAGAGATAGTTGTAGGCTTACGTTCAATAGCACCATACTTGAGTTCATGATTATAGAGTTCAAAAGCTATATGATATTCTGCCTTGGCAGTATTTTTACTATTGACTGCTTGTAGATTATCCGGGGAATCCCATTTCTTCAATTTTGCATCACTAAAAGCTTTTAACTTACAATACATTGAGTCATAAGCCTTGTTAAGTGCAGTATCTCTATCATCAGTTTCAACTGGAGCAGAAATAGTTTTACAAAACTCAGTAAAACTATCAGCACTAGCATCAAGCAATGAGAAATCACGAAATGCATCAGTCTCAACGTAACCAAACAATGTCTCCATAGTGTTAACACTTGGCTCATTAGCAAACATATTGGAGAGATAGACTATTTCTTGTTGATTTAGCTCTTTAAAGATCCGCTCTTGCCAAGGTTCCTTATTGGCAAAGATACCAAGTACAGTTTGGGCTTCAAGATCTTTTTGAATATCAAGCCAGATCTCATTAGCTTGTGAGGCATCTTTGCCAGGGAAAAAATCCTTGGTACTATACTGAGCAAAAACCTTGGCGCCAAACTCAGTAGTGGCTGGCTCGGTATAGTGAGTCTTAAAATCGATACACTCAGCATTCGCTACAGCGCCGCAAAATAATTTATTCTTGTCTTTCTCTGGGACGACATTAAGTAAAACCCCATCTGGGTTATAGAAACGTAGATTCGTCATGTCCTGAAAACTAGGACGAGCAATGCCATCTCCCCGTGTACCAGCAACAATAGAGCCAGCAGGAATATAGATTCCATTGATAACAATAGTCTTGGTCACTGTGCCATAACGAACACGGAAGCGAGGCAGAATATCCATAGTCACTTCATTCAAACTACCAAGTTTGAAATCATGAAGATTGCTCGGGTTATAAAGAGTCTCTAGTACTGCTGCATCTTTAAAATCCAAATTCTCAAGCTTGACTCTATCTTGCTTAGCTAACGGGTTTATACCATTGACTGAATTAGGCACAGTGCCAACAGAGAAACGTAAAAAACTTTCGTCATCAAAGTGAGCAGAAAAATAACCGCCAGTCTTGAGATTATAAATCCGCACTGGATTGGTTTCTGAAATCGGCAGACCAGTTTGATAGTAAATTCCCAATCTATCTTGTCCATGAAAAGTCCCAGCAGGCACTGCATTAATAATCATTCGCAAACGCTCCAAGTCAGGGCTCGGCGCGCCAGAACCAGATGAACCAGCACTAGAACACAAAGGATTAATACAAGGGCAACCATTCGGCAAAATAGGCGCTTGGTTACAATCACAACCATTAGCTAGTTTAAATATATTGCCGACGGGTTGGTTACAAACGGGTAAGACCGCAAGTTGTGGAAGAGTTGCCTGTGCTTGCCCAATCCTGATTTGACCAACACCCATCCTGTTGATTGTTTGGTAATGCTTTTGATCTGCCCAACTAGTGTTAAAACTAGTCAGAAAAATAGTTAATAGACATCCTGCAAAACGAAGTTTTGCTAGTGGTGTCGACACAAAAAAGGTCGGAACGGTGCAAAGCACTAGTTCCGTTAGTGAAGAT
>JABHOV010000022.1 GCA_018695135.1 Candidatus Melainabacteria bacterium
AAAATTCATAAATCAATTGCTCACGTTCCGGACTATCTACTTTGTTAACAGCCAAATAAACTGGTTTAGTTGTTTTCTTTCTCAAGAGTTCTGCAATCGAAGCATCTTCTTTGGTAATTCCAGTAGCAACATCAACAATGAAAATCAAAGCATCTGCCGCATCCAAACCATTCATTGCTTGCTCAAAAATTTGTCCAGAGAATTCATCCTCTCCATCAAAACTAATACCACCAGTATCAATGATGGTAAATTCCTTAGCATCCCATTCAAAATCTATATAGTTACGATCACGAGTGATACCAGCCTCTTCACCAACTATCGCCACTCGCTGACCAGCTAGTCTATTAACTAAGGTACTTTTGCCTACATTCGGACGGCCTATAATTGATATAATTGTTTTTTTCAATGCGTAATGTCCTCAAATTGCCCAGAACTGCGTTACGCTCATAAGGGACAATCCCGTAATACAATTATCGCTCTTGAGGGACAATCTGGATAATAGCTTATGGAAGTTTTAAGGATTAGGCTCCTCAGGGTCATTAAAAACACTATCATAGAGTTCTTGGGTTTTTATAGTATCTCGCAAAGTCCAGATTCTACCTTCCCCATTACCAGTAGTATAGATCAACGTAGGTTTATAAACAAAGCCCTCGGGCAAACTAGGTAGTTCTTTGTCCCTTGGTGGCATCAAATATTGAACCTCATCAGCACTAGCGACTTTCTTGGTCTTTATATTATGAGCAACCAAACCTAATACCGGATATGTTGATTTGCCAAAAGGGGTTGCTGAAATAAACTGCCCATCAGAGCCAAAAACCATAGAAATAGCTGTCGTACCCAAAGCAAAATCTTCAGGCACATTTGCTAAGCAGTTAATAGTGTCACGACTCAAATCTGGATGTTCAAGATCCGGTTTAATACTAATGGAATATATATGATTAGCTGCATATCTCAACAAGCCAAGAAATTCTCTTTGGGTGATGGGTCTGGCGAACTGAGAAGCTGGAGAATAAAACCTTCCTCTCTTCAAAAGAATTTTGGCATCGTTGGATGCATGCTGGCAGTGTCGATCAAAAGCGTGCTTCAAGCCAGCACCAATTGCACCATGAGAATAACCTGATTGGACGACTAATCCGTGATTAATGCGTGACATAAATTTGATTAGAGTATTAGCTATCTGATTACGTTGACTTGAAAAGCCTGGTGGTGTCAAAACTTGAACCTCTTTCGGATCTGCATCTCCAATTTTAATAGCCAGAGAGTATCCTGTGCTTTTGAAAGATCCTACAACTTCTGATTTAAATTCTCTGCCATCAAAATTGTCAATTTTGTCTGATTCAACATCACGATCAATTAGTCTTGTTTCAAAGCCTGGTTCAAACTTGAGATTCAATTCTGAATGCGGGAAAAATCTCTTATACTCGTTGTCTTTCATTAAGATCAAAGAATTGTCATATCTCTTTTTGTTTATTTGACCTATTCTTATTCTTAAAGCCAATTCATATCTTTCACGTTTAATCCTGGCTGCTTGCCTGGCTAGATTAGCCTTAGCTTTCTCTCGTCTAGCTTTCTCATTCTTGGGTTTCTTCGAATCACTTGTCTGAATCAACGCGTCAAGTGCCAGATTGCGATTTATGTTTGTATGATAATCTTGATTAAAATTATTCAAATAGGACAGCCCTAATGATTCAGTAATAAATCCAAAAACTTGTTTTGTGTCTGATTCTTTATCTAATCGAATTAAAGCTCTTACTTTATTATATTCACGCCTTGCTTCCAAACGTCTCTGACTCGATTCTGGGCTAGCAGCAAACTCTGCTTTCCACTCAGCCTCAGCTCTTCTTAATAAATATTCAGTCAAGGGCATCTTAATGATTTGTCCTTGTGAGTTTCGCAGTAATGGATCAATCAATCCACGAGTCTCACCAATATGTCTAAGTTCATGTTGGTTAATAGCTTTGCTATTAAGGCTCTCTTTACTAGAATAGTAAATCTTCACATCACGTTTTTTAGACGGGTATAATTTCACAACAACTCTAGCGTCAACATGATCTGGTAACTTAGGATCCAAGAATGCTTCTACTGTACCGTTTGCATGCAAAATCTTGTTGACGGTCTCAGTAGAGGAAATCTCCATGGGAAGATCCACCTTTCTTGACTCAGTCAAAACTGGGCTCTCGTTGTTATTTCTTATAGTGGTTATAGTTTCTAACACTTCTACCCCATTACATCAAAGATAATACTGCAGATTCTAGCATAAATACATATTGTTACAAACAATTCATATATCCTTTATCATTATTCATGTCTCAATGAAAATCCTCATCATTAAATTAAGCTCGCTAGGAGATATTGTCCACGCAATACCTAGTCTTAACGCGCTTAAACAAAAATACCCTCAAGCTACTATCGACTGGCTGGTCTATAAATCATTTGCACCGATAATTGAAAGTCAAAGGTCTATTAACAAGATCATCAAACTAGAAAACAAAAAAATCTCCAGCCTTTTCGAAATCAAAAATCAACTCAAAAAAGAAAACTATGACCTTGTTATTGACATGCAAGGCTTGATCAAAACGGCATTAATAGCGCGCATTATTTCAAGCAAGACACGAGGCTTTAAAGAACCTCGCGAAAAAATCGCAGCCATCTTTTACAAAGAGAGAATAGACGCGGGCAATATCATGGATGACTCGATGCATATTGTTGAACGTAACTTGCTACTTGCCCAAAGCCCTATTCCCCATTCCCCATTTAATGCCCTCGAGCAAGAAGCCAAACTACACAAAAAGCTTTGTATCATCCCTTCAACCACCTGGCAGACCAAGCTCTGGCAAGCAGAAAAATGGGCTAAGCTCATTGACTCAATTAAAAGCTCGCAGCCAGAACTTGAGATTTATATACTAGGCACCATCAAAGAACTAATTTATATTGAAGAAATTATTTCCCAAACGAAATCTCCACTACACATTGTCGTTAATAAAAAACTCACTGACTTACCTGAATTCTTTAGTGCCATGTCTACTGTCATTGGAGTTGATACTGGACCACTGCATATTGCAGCTGCTAGCCTCTATGGCTCCAAAGCCCAAGTCATTGGTTTGTATGGCCCCAGCTCTGCTGCTCGAACGGGTCCCTACGGCTTCCAATCAATCAGCGCGACAGAGAAACCAAGTCATAAGCGCAAGAATGATAGTTCAATGAACTTGATTAGTGTGGAACAAGTTTTAAATATCGTCACGAGCTAATACCTCCTGCGGAACGAAGCAGAGATTGCATATGCCTCAATTTTCGTAGATCCGGACGGGTACTTTACTGCTATATAAGTACTCATTAATACCAACTGTAATAACGCTATAATAAAAGCAATGGATTTCCTCTTTATCATAATCAGTCTTTTAATGATCACCGTACTAATCGTGGTACATGAATTTGGGCACTTCCTAGCTGCTAAGTACTATGGTTTTCAAACACCAGTTTTCGGGATTGGTTTGCCGTTTGGACCATCAATCAACCTTGGTAAAAGATGGGGCACTCAATTTAAGTTTTACTGGGCACTTATTGGTGGCTTTGTAGCAATCCCAGAACTCGGTGACGAAACTGATCCAGACACAATCACAGAATACGCCATTGACAAACCGCTTAGAGAGTTTCCTGTGCACCAAAGAGCAGTAGTTGCAAGCGGCGGCATTGTATTCAATATCTTGTTTGCTTTTTTACTTGCAATAATCATGGCTGCGACTATCGGCTTACCAACTGCAAATGCAACCAACAACATCTCTGCTTTCGTTGATGAAGCTAGCGCCGCTCAAGCTGCTGGACTTAAAGCGGGCGATCAAATCATCCAAATAAATTCAACTCAAATTGCAACTGGTACAGAATTACAAAAAGCAGTCAAGAGCTATAGTTATCAAGACATCAATGTCAAGATCAGAAGAGCTACAAGTGCCAAACAATATCAAATCATCAGCACCAAGTTCTACTCCAAAGGTAGTCTAGGAGTAATACTCGGACACCAAAAAGCCTATCAAAAATATCCAATGAACCCACTTACTTGGATCATTGAAGCATTCAAATTCACCGTAAATACCATGATTGGAATGTTGATTTCAGTGATTGCAATATTTGCTTCTCTCTTTAGCAAAATCGCTTCAATATTTGGAGTTAGCATTGGACCTGCTGCTGTAGAGCTTGGTGAAGTCAAAGGCATAGTTGGTATAGTCCAAATTATTTCTCAAGACATCAAATCAAACGCCTTTCTTTTATTAGAGTTTGCAATTTTGCTTAGTCTCAACCTTGCAGTAATTAATGTGCTGCCAATCCCAGCGCTTGATGGCGGTCACTTATTATTCATGGCTTACGAAGCAATCGCTGGCAAAAAACCATCAGAAAAAGTTCTTAATGGTGCTATGCAAGCTGGTTTTATATTTTTATTAAGTATTATTGCTTTGACGACATTGAATGATGTCAAGAACTGGATTTGGCATTAATCAGTCAACTTAGCCAAAACCAATCCACCAATAAACCAAGCAATCACTTGATCAACAATCATAACTAAACTATATTCAAGCCCAAAACCCCACCAATTCATGTTTGGCACGCTAGCAACTATAGCTGTTACAAGACCAATGACAGTAACAAATTTAACCTTGCCCCAGTAATTTAATCCACTAGTTTTCATCAATAAACCAACTATCAACAGTGCCAAAAGAATCTGAGTCGCTAAACCCTTGAGCATCATCATTGGCGAGAACTTGAGTCCCATTGGACTTAAAGCAATAAAAGCATAAGGACCTGTTTGCTCTTTATTTTTTTCAGAAGACATTGCTGGCAAAGAATAAATCGCTGGCTCTTTAGAATCAATATTTTGTAGCAAGCTCAATTGCACGGTTTGTTCATTTGTGAATGATTTGACTGTCATGTTGTGCCAAGGTAAAACCATCCAAGAAATCATTCCCCAGACAAAGACGGCAAGCCCAGTGAGCATTGCGGTTCGATAGATACATTTACAAGTCATTCTAATATTATAGACCGAGTTTTGCCCACTTCTGATCAACCCTAGCCTTCACCTCATCAGACATAGTAATCAAACCTGGCCATTCTCTAGTAAAGCCTTCATCAGCCCATTTCTTAGTAGCGTCAAAACCCGCCTTCGAGCCGTAACCCATAATTGGCGCAGCATGATCAAGAATATCCAGAGGACCTTTGCTGAACATGATGTCGCGTTGCGGGTCGGTGTTACCAAAAGCATGCATCGCTGCTTCATTATAGTTATGAATATCAACTTCCTTATCAAAGACAACAATGTATTTTGTCCAAGCCATTTGTCCGGTACCCCAAATAGTGTTCATGACTTTTTGAGCATGCCCAGCGTATTGCTTATCGATTTTGATCAAAGCGCAGTTGTGAAAAACTCCATCCCAAGGCAAATCCATGTCAACTATCTCAGGACAAATCATTTGCAAGAGTGGCAAGAAGATTCTTTCGGTTGCCTTGCCCAAATAGCAATCCTCTTGCGGCGGGATTCCAACGATGGTTGTCGCATAAATCGGATTCTTGCGATGAGTCAAAGCTGTCAAGTGAAACAATGGATATTTATCAGCAAGTGAATAAAACCCAGTGTGATCCCCGAAAGGCCCCTCAGTCACTGGTTCTTCTTCAAGATCGAGATAGCCCTCCAGTACAATTTCTGCTGTCGCCGGCACTTGAATATCGATGGTTTTGCATTGCACTAATTCAACTGCTTTATTACGAATCATCCCAGCCAAAATCATCTCGTCAATAGCCGCAGGCAAGGGAGCAGTACCAGCATAAGCCACCACTGGATCAGTGCCAATAGCAATTGCCATTTCCATCCTCAAAGACTCGCGCCCGTTTTCTTTAACTCGCTTCAGTGACTTTCTGAAATTTTGCGCGCCGTCATGATGTTTATGCCAGTGCATTCCTGTTGTTACATTGTCAAACTTTTGCAAACGATACATTCCAACATTGCGACCAGAACCCAGTGAATCAGGGTCTTTTGTGAGAACAGAAGT
Organism: Candidatus Melainabacteria bacterium; assembly: GCA_018695135.1. GTDB lineage: Bacteria > Cyanobacteriota > Vampirovibrionia > LMEP-6097 > LMEP-6097 > JABHOV01. Next base: position 6,036 of record JABHOV010000022.1, read on the forward strand.
CAGTGTAATAAAAGGCCCACCGTCTTCAGGCCAGCACTTGAGTATTGGTAATTTATCCAGCATTGGCTGGGCATCCTCTGGCTTCAACACAACTTCTTGACAAGCAGCTTTAGTCACAGTCTTTGGGAGGAAATTACGCGCTTCAGCAAGCTTGAATAATTTAGCGATCTTGTCAGACATCGCTTCAGGCACTTCAGGTTTTATAAACTCTCTAATACGATCAGCAATCTGGTCGTATTGCTGCACGCCCAAAGCCATTTGCATGCGCTTATGCGAGCCCATTTGATTTATAAGAACTGGCATCTCATAACCCTCAACATTCTCAAACAACAATGCTTTGTTTTGAGAGTCTGGGGCTTTGGAAATACGATCAGTAATCTCTGTGATCTCAAGTTCAGCACTTACTATCTCAGTGATGCGTATTAATTCACCAGCTGATTCTAAGTCAGTTATATATTCTCGGAGATCTTTATAAGGGAAGGGCATTAAGGATGATTATAGCAAGCACAGAACAATAGAACCCAAGACCAAAATGGTCCAGAAAGTCTCCAGATGCAAGGCTTGCGACGAAAATGATGGCTGAGTTGACTGAGCCGTCAATAATGACATCATTTGAGGAGCGTAACGCAGCAGGTGGAGCTTTCTGGGCGATTTTTAAATATCAAGGCGGAGCGCGGTGGAATATCCATCTTAAGACTATAAGGTCTGTTATTAGACGGCATATCACAACTATAAACCCCATCATCATTGCCATTAGCAAGTCCAGCGTATTTGGCAGCATCGCTATTAAACAACTCTAGATACAAACCAGGTTGTGGTACTCCAAGTAGATGTCCTTTGATGTCTTTACTGTGCAAGTTCATAATAAACAAAACCAATTCTTTGTAATCACAAGACCAGCGCAAAAAACTCACCAAACCATCTTCACCATAATTCAACCATTCAAAACAGCTATCTTTAAAATCAGTTCCAGAGAGAGCATCATTCTCAGCATAAATCTTATTCAAGTCCGCGATATAAGTTGCAAGATCAAACTCATCAGATCCTAAACCCAAAAACTTACGTGGGCTAGTACAGAAATATTCTTCCATCATTGAGTTTTCCATTTCAAAACCCATTTGCAAACTATTCATAAGCTCTGCAGAGATTAATTTCTTCCCAGGAAAAGCATAACTATAAGCAAGAATCAACTTGACGGTATTTAAATCCAAGGCTTCGAGGCGCTGATCTGCAAAGTTGAGCATTTGGTTTTCAGCAAAAGCATAACTAGAATTGAGATGTAATTTATTCAGGTCATCTGGTGTAATGAAATAATCAACGATATCTTTTTCAAAACTAGTGTTCAAGTTCATATTGAAGCCAAAACCACCTCTATAAGTAGGCTTGGTGAGTTCAGGCATGCCGCTATCATCTTCAATTACAGTAAAAACTCCCTTGGATCTACTATAAATCACCTCTGTTAATGATTTCATGAATTCAACTAAAGCATCAGACTTGTGAGTTAATAATTTACGATTATCATCTTGTACAGTACTAAAAAAGAAACCATCAATATGATATTCTTCAAGCCAAAAAATTGCACTGGACAAAAGCATATTGTTATTAGTTTTCTTGGCATAATCAGAGAGCTGTCCAAATAATGGCAAGTCCAAAACCAATCCAATTGAATTAGTGTGTAAGTAATTCACAAAACACTTGAAGTCCTCAGGATTACCATGTACATGGTTTGCTGCAAAGTACTGATAGTCCTTACCATAGCTCAAGTCTTGAATAGCATCAATAACCGAGCTCAAAAGCAAATGGGTAAAACCCTTAGATTTCATTTCTTCGACAATTTCTTTAGCCAAGGCTTGGTAGTTATTCTCCTCACCTGCTAAGTCATAACGATAAATAGAAATCGCATTTACCGAAAGTTCCTTTTGTTCTCTTTGTTTAATCCAAGCTGCATCATCCCACTGATAATTATCATCTTTGTATACCGAAGCGAGTCTACTCACCCTGCCTTGTCTATCAGTCGCAGCTAAGGGCTTTGCAACACTCGCTCCATCCGTAAAAGCAATTTGCCTAGCATAAGGATCATTAAGGTATTCCACTCTACCATCTTCATATTGAAGAGCAAATTGATAAGCAAAATCTCGTTTGAGATTTGGGATAAAACTAGACCACAATCCAGCATCAAAAATCTTGGTCAACGGATTAGCATTCAAACGCCAGTTATTAAAATCCCCAACGACTGAGACTGCCTTCACTTTGTTTGACCAAAATCCAAAGCTAATGCCTTCTTGATCATCAAGCTTATTTTTATTTACGCCCAAGAATTTATATGCATGATAATGCACCGACTCTGTGTATGAATAAAAATCATACTCAGAAATCAATTCTGCTTTCTGGGGCTTTGTTTTTATTAAACCAAGCACTAATGTAGATACACCTCCTACTAAATTACTACCAGTAAACTGACAGCAGTCCATTTTTATTATATATCTATTCCAGTTTATTACCAAACAAGACTGCTATCAGACCTTTTTCAAGGCTCGGGCTACGTATCTTCTATACTTGCCAAGCCATGTATAGCAATTTCGTTACTTTATCAACACCGGGTGATAACGGCGTAACGCTTTGTCAATACGCATATACAAAGCGTTACGGTGTTATCACCCGGTGTTGATAACGTAACGCTTTGTCTTTACGTTATTCATTGGCAAATCCTATGCTGTAACTGCAAGAGCCGCCGTATAAATCTTCGCCGTCTTCTCAGCGAGTGACCTTATCTCAAGAATATAGTTTTGTCTCTCATCTTTGCTAATGGCGCCCCTGGCGTCCAAGAGATTAAAACTATGTGAGCACTTAAGCACATAGTCATAAGCAGGAATAGCCAGCTCGGCTTCAAGACAAGCTGTAGCTTCATCAAAATAGATTTTGTATAGTTCTAATAATCTCTCAGAACTACTAACTTCAAAGTTGTACTTGCTCTGCTCTACTTCATTGCGATGATAAACATCTCGATACAAGACCTTTTTGCCATTATGTTCGTGCCAAACCAAATCATAAACCGAGTCAACGTTTTGCAAATACATAGCGATGCGCTCAAGACCATAAGTTAATTCAACTGCAACAGGTTTAATTTCAATGCCACCAGCCTGCTGGAAATAAGTAAACTGGGTAATCTCCATACCATTGAGCCAAACCTCCCAGCCGCAACCCCAAGCACCGAGAGTGGGACTCTCCCAATTATCCTCAACAAAACGAATATCATGCTCAAGAGGATTTACACCAAGCGCTTTCAAACTATCCAAATAAAGCTCTTGTGAGTTACTCGGATTCGGTTGCATAATCACTTGATATTGAAAATAATGTTGAAGACGATTTGGATTTTCTCCATAACGGCCATCTGTTGGTCTACGGCAAGGCTCGATACAAGCCATTTTCCATTCTTTGTTTTCAAGCACCCGCAAAAATGTCGCTGGGTTCATTGTGCTCGCGCCCTTCTCCATGTCATAAGGCTGCATGATGATACAACCCTGGTCTGACCAGAATTGATTGAGCTTAAAGATGATTTCTTGGAATGTGATCATGACATTATTGTAGCTTATCCCTGTCACTTAGTCGTTTCAGCTGAGTAATACTTTTGCTTGGTATTGGCAAATCCTCTGGCATTCTGCCACCTAGGTCTTCAATGGTCTCTCGAACCTTCGCACCGACCTCATAATGAGCCCTGTTAGCTTTTGTTTTGCCTTGTATCTGCTCACGTCTTAATTTTTCCTCTGTTTGCGTAGCTCTAAATAAATTAGCAGCAAGTTCTGTGCTACCCATATGATCAAGGATCTGTTGGCTTTTCTTTAATTTCTTTTTTTGATGGATTTGTTTAGCTTTAAGTCCACCATACAATCCTTTATAACCATGGTCTTGAAAAATAGCAAAATCTAATCCTGCTTGAACCCCAGCATCTTTTGCCGCAGAAGCCAATTTTTTATTATGCTCTTTAAGTTCATTACGCAGAAATATTCTCTTTTGATCCTCATTAAAAGCTTTAAATTCAGAATCCTTTTCTAATTCACGCCTACGAGTTTGAATTGCAAAGTAAGTTTGCCCTCTTGCGATAATCTCCTTACGCGGATCTCCATTTTGGACAATTAAATAGCAAGCATAACGAGAGAGCTTTATATTCTCAAGCTCTCTTGCAGCCCCTGAGCCGATTTGGACCATATCGAGGACGTCCTCGAAATGGTCTAATACCTTATTACCACTGTGTTTGCAAGCATCACTCGCTTTCTTAATAACTGATTTAAAATCTCTTTAGTCTAGTCAAATTCGGCTTTTGCTCGAATATAATCCTTCATCGACTGCTTAAAAGCCTTATTCCAACTCTTTGGAAACAAT
>JABHOV010000005.1 GCA_018695135.1 Candidatus Melainabacteria bacterium
CAAGTTGGACTTGGTGTGCAACTTGATAGCACTAACAAATCTTTTGCAATAGGTAGTTTGAATAATACCGGCAACCAATTAGATCTTTCAATAGAAGGTGATGGATTTTTTCAAGTGCAAATGCCCAACGGTACCCTTGCTTACACTCGTGATGGCAATTTCCAGATCGATGGTCAATCAGGTGAAGTCGTTAGTAACAAGGGTTACTCGTTATTTCCAAACATCAACCTTGGAAACAATGTTCAAAACATCACTATCGATGAAGAAGGCACTGTGCAAGTAACTCGCTCAGGTCAATTCAGTCAAGTCGACAATGTCGGCACAATCAGACTAGCGCGCTTCGTTAATCCGGCTGGGTTAATTGAGCAATCTGACAACTTATATGTTCAGAGCTTGGCAAGTGGTAGACCAATTCAAGGTACTGCACTAGAAGACAACTTTGGTGGAATTCGTCAAGGCTTCCTTGAAGGTAGTAATGTCAAAGTCGTTGAAGAAATCGTCAACATGATCACGGCACAAAGAGCTTATGAAGCTAGTAGTAATGTAATTAAAGCCTCTGATGAGATGTTGCAGCAAGCTAACAATATTGCAGCATAGAAAAGCTGTAGAGCTCTAGGGCTGTAAGGCTCTAAGGACTATGCATAAGACCTTTACAGCTTTAGAGCTTTAGAGCCCTAGAGCCTTAAAAGGGGTATAAAGGAGATAGATGCGCAAACTCCTACTACTAGTACTATTACTAAGTTTTATTCTGCCAATTATGGCAGAGCCCAATAATTTTGCAACAGGTAGTTTTTGGATGCCAGTAAAAGTTAAACTCACAAATTATTTAAATCAAAAAATCGATAAAAAACAATATAAATACGAAATCATCGGGCCAACAAGAGAGCTTAAGGCATATATGGGCAATAGAATTGATGCTCCTATTAAATTCGAAAAGCTCTTCTTAGATTCACCAAGCCCGCGCAAAACAGTCATTGCCTACGTAGAAGACAGTAGTGGCAAACGTATCGATAGTGCCGTGATTCAACTCAATATTTGGGTTTACAAATCCGTCAACATGCTACACAAAGCTGTCAATAGAGGTCAAGAACTTGAACCTCGCAATATTTATCGAAGCTCCTACCCTATTAGACAAATGGACGAGAAATTATATTTCCAAGGAAATTTAAGACAAAAAGTAGCTACAAGCAATATCCCAGCCAATAGCCCAATCAAAATCAATATGGTCAGACACCAGAAACTAGTTCAAGTTGGTGACATGATCAAGGTCACTAGCGGCAATTCATTCATTAATTTAGAGTTCTTTTGCAAAGCAATGAACAGTGGTGATATCGGTGGAGTCATCAATCTAACTTGTCCAGAGATGAGTAAGAAAAATCATAGGGCGGAATTGACTGCAGCTGGGGAAGCTAGGTTGCTTTAAATCAAAAGTTTGCTTTGATTAGACGCAATGACTCTTGATTTAACTTCATCAAACATGGTCCATCTCCAAATTCTGAATCATCAATCGCGACATAAACTTGTCCTTCATCACTTCCACAAAGCTTTACCAAAAAACGAGGAGAAACAGGATCTCTTGATAATCTCAACGGCTCCTTAGAAAGTATTTTTTGAAATGCAAACTGACCAAATTGCCTATTCACACCATAAGTATTCGTAAATAACACAAGAAGATCTCGCCTAGCTTCCAGCCCTAGCAAGTTATATATTTTGTCTATCAGACACTTCAGCGCTTCAAAATCTGGACCATCAGGACCTTGAATAGTAATCTCATGATAGTTTGCAAAAACAGTAACATCATCAAAATCAATGTCCATTTTTATATTATTTCTTTGAACAGGAGTCTCTCCCCTTCCCAAAGCACCTAATCCCGTTATACTACTCATTAATTTGAATTCTCCAATTGTATTAGACTATAGCATATTATCTTCACTCGCTGGGGCTAAGCCAAACCAAGCTAGGTTATAATTCCACAATGCTCAAATCCGGAATCGTAGGACTACCCAATGTAGGAAAATCAACACTCTTTAACGCACTATCAAACAATCATATTGCTGAAGCGGCAAATTATCCTTTTTGTACTATTGAACCCAATTCTGCAATTGTCAATGTGCCTGACTCGCGCTTGCAAGTACTGCAAAAATTTGTGAGCACCGATGTAGTAGTGCCAGCCGTCATTGAATTTATGGATATTGCCGGACTCGTTAAAGGCGCGTCTCAAGGTGAAGGTCTTGGTAACAAGTTCCTTTCTAATATTCGCGAGTGTGACTTGATTGTGCACGTAGTGAGATGTTTTGATGACGAGAACGTAATTCACGTTGATGGCAAGGTTGATCCTCTTAGTGACATTGAAACTATCAACACAGAACTGATTCTTTCTGATCTTGAACAAGTACAAAAATCCATGGACAAGCTCATCAAAAAGGTGAGAGGGCAAGACAAAGAAGCCAAGGTGATGTTTGACGCTTTAGAAAAAATCCTGCCTGTACTTGAAGAAGGCAAAGCAGCTCGCACAGTTGATTTGGACGAAGAAGAAAAACTGGCAATTAAGTCTTATGGTTTGCTTACACTTAAAGAAATTGTCTATGCCGCTAATATACCAGAAGCCGATATGGCAGCAGGCACAAATGATTACGTTGCTAAATTAGAGGCCTATGCCAAAACCGAAAACGCAGGTGTCGTAGTTATCTCAGCAGCAGCAGAAGAACAATTGGTTGGCATGACAGACAACGAAAAAAAAGAATTCCTTGAAGAGCTTGGTGTACATGAAACCGGTCTTAGTAAATTAATTCAAAGAAGCTATGAATTGCTTGGCTTGCGCACTTACTTTACTGCTGGTGTTAAAGAAGTAAGAGCCTGGACTATCCACGTTGGTGACAAAGCCCCGCAGGCTGCTGGCGTTATCCATGGTGATTTCGAAAAAGGTTTTATTAAAGCAGAAACCATCGGCTATGATGATTTTGTTGCAATCGGTTCAAGACCCAAGGCTCGCGAACTTGGCAAAGCCCGTCAAGAAGGCAAGGAATACGTTGTGCAGGATGGTGATGTCATTGAGTTTAAGTTTAATAACTAAACAAAAAGCGTCATTGCGAGGAGCGTAGGCGACGCGGCAACCTAATGCATAAAACCCATAACAAACCTAGGTTAATATAATCAGATGACTTCAACAAAAACCATTGAAGACAAAGAACTCGGTGAGATCAAACTCTCTAAATACAAACGTGGCAAGTATCTCAAAATCAGAATAGTTGAAGATGGCAAAGTCGCAATCTCAATGCCCTACCATGTCAAATTTGATGATGGACTTAGGTTTTTAAATGAAAAACGGGACTGGGTTAAAGAACAGCTATTAATTAGTAAAAGCAAACAACTCAAGCTTAACGGTGACACGGAATTTAAAACCAAATCTAGGGATCTAGAACTCATCCCCTGCGATGTTGCCAAAGCAACTTATAGATTGAGTCCGACGAAGATCAAAGTATATTATCCCAATACTGACAACCCACAAAAACCGGCAATACAAGAATTAATCAAAACTGCAATAGAAGCAGCGCTCAGACGTGAAGCACATAACTATCTGCCAATACGTCTCCAGCAATTAGCCAATCAACATGGACTTAAATATAATCAAATCTCAATTCGCAATACTCGCACTCGTTGGGGTAGCTGCACTCATGACAACAATATCAACCTCTGCATGCATCTAATGAAGCTGCCAAATGAGCTTATAGACTATGTTTTATTGCACGAACTCGCTCATACTGTAGAAAAAAATCATTCTGTAAGATTTTGGGATTTACTATCTACTATGCTCGGACAAAACTCAAAAACAATTGACAAAATGCTTAAAGCATACCGTCCGGGGATTTAATTTCCTTTAAGCCCCGCCGGCAAAGGAAACACAACATGCTCTTCTTTATAATTCAAAATTTCTACTTGCGCAGTGCCTAACTTAGCAACCAAAGTTTCAACAAGAAACTCAGGAGCCGAAGCGCCTGAACTAATACCTACCACCTTGCCTTCAAGCCGAGCACTAAGTTCATACTCATCTGGGTTTGGTACCAGCTCCGCTTCTTTGCCTAGTTTGCGAGCAAGCTCAAGCAAACGCAAAGTATTAGAGGAGTTTTCACTGCCAATAATCAAAATATAATCCGAGACCTTAGCGAGCTCTTTGACAGCATCCTGGCGATTTTGTGTTGCATAACAAATATCATCAGACTTAGGAAATTCAATATCACTAAAGCTCTCTTTAAGCTTGCTAACTATTTTTTCTGTATCATCCAAAGACAAAGTTGTTTGAGTTGCAACCACCAAAGCATGATCTTTAAGTTCTGGAATTAATACTTCAACATCATCAACTGTTTCAACTAATAGAATATCTTCTTCACACTGGGCGTAACCCATCGCTCCAAGTACTTCTTGATGCCCTTTGTGTCCGATATAAATTACTTTTTTGCCAGCTTTAATTGCTTTATCGATTTCAATATGCACCTTCGTCACTAAAGGACAAACAGCATCTATAAACTCCAAACCTCGTGCTCGCGCTCTTTCAAGAACCTCTGGGCTTGTGCCATGCGCTGAAAAGATCAATCGAGAATTATTAGGAACCTCATCAAGCAGCTCTACAAAAATTACTCCACGGTTTTTAAAATCATTAACCACGTGATGGTTGTGAACAATTTCGTGCCTGACATAAAGTGGCGTGCCATACAAACGCAAAGCAATATCAACAATCTCAATTGCACGGTTGACACCAGCACAAAAACCACGCGGCTCTGCAAGAATTATTTTGGCGATAGTGGTTTTAGTTTGCATTTCAGAAGGCGTGTCCGCGGTTGGCTGTAGCCAATAAGGACTCACATAACACAGTTATTGGGCTTTCACAGGAGGTGGTAGAACCTGGTTTAAGAGTCCAAGAGCAAGGCATGTGAAGCCCGTTCAGGGCGTGTCCGCCGTTGGCTGTAGCCAATAAGGACTCACATAACACAGTTATTGGGCTTTCAAACCAGGTTCTTAGCTGCATCTTTCAACATTTGCTCCGTAGCTTCCCAATCAATACAAGCATCAGTAATTGAAACACCGTGCTTGAGTTTTGATAGATCTTTAGTAATACTTTGGTTACCGCCATTGATATGACTTTCAACCATAAAACCAATAATTGACTTGTTACCATCTTTCTTTTGTTGAACAATATTTTCTAATATCTCTGGTTGTTTATAAGGATCTTTATCAGAATTGGCATGGTTACAATCAATCATAATTGACTTAGTCATACCAGCTTTCTCTAATACAGCTTCAGCCATCACCACATGCTCAGCAGAATAATTAGGACCATCGCTACCACCACGCAAAATCAGGTGAGTGTCAGGGTTACCATTGGTATGGAAAATACAGACCTTACCCTCATCTTGGCTAATCCCCAAAAAGCTTTGTGTTTTTCTTGCAGCCTGCGCTGCGTTAATTGCAACAGTAAAATCTCCATTGGTAGAGTTCTTGAAACCAACTGGCATTGATAAACCAGATGCCATTTGTCTATGAGTTTGTGACTCCGTAGTGCGTGCACCAATGGCTGTCCATGAAACTAAGTCAGCAATATACTGCGGTACCATTGGATCGAGCATCTCAGTTGCACAGGGCAATTCCATGGCATTAATTTCAATCAATAATTTACGAGCTTTTTGCAAACCCGTGAGCATATCAAAACTGTCATCGATATGCGGATCATAAATTAATCCCTTCCAACCAAGCACAGTACGCGGCTTTTCAAAATAGACACGCATCACTATATTGATGGTGTCTTTAACTTCTTCACGCAATTTAACCAAACGACGTGCATACTCAAGTGCCTGCTCAGTATCATGAATAGAACAAGGTCCAACAATTGCAAGTAATCTGTCATCTTTGTGCCACATGTTATCTCTGACATCTTGACGCGCTTTGATAATCATCTCAGCAACTTCATCAGGAAGAGGCAAGGCCTCTCTCATAGCAAGCGGGGTCGAAAGTGCCTCAATCTTGTTAATGTTGCTGTTAAATAGTTGATTTTTTTGAACCATTATGTATGCACAATATTAGCATGAGCCAAGATTCAAAGGAAAGGGCCGCTTTATTGTCCAAAAAATGGGTACTTGACAGGTCTCCACATTTATAATATTGATCCAAGTTAGAGCCTGGTGCTTTTCTAATGTGGAAATGTGGAGACCTGACCCTTAATGAAACTATGATTAAATAGCGCTCCAGCACTAGACTTTAATCTATATGTTTTTCTATAATTAACAGTGTATTAGATTTCTGAGCGATGGAGATGATTTTTCTCAGTGCAAGGATGAGGAGATTTTTCTGACCGGAGTTGACTGAGCTGTCAATGAGGATCAGAAAAATCGACGAAGACGAAGCAATGTGTAAAATCAGCCCAGAGCCCAAACAATAGGAGGTAACCCCCATGGCAGTTTTAGTAGGTAGAGAGGCACCAGACTTTACAGCAGATGCAGTAAGCAACGGTACAGAATTCAAATCAGTAAGCTTGAGTGATTTTAAAGGCAAGAAGTATGTAGTACTTTTCTTTTATCCACTTGATTTTACTTTCGTTTGTCCAACAGAGCTTCACGCTTTTCAAGACAAATTATCTGAGTTTGAAGCATTAAACACAGAGGTAATCGGCGTTAGTGTTGATTCTAAGTTTTCACACCATGCTTGGTTAAACACACCTAAGTCACAAGGTGGAATTCAAGGCGTTAACTACACTGTAGTTTCTGACTTGAACAAACAAATCACTAGAGACTATGACGTTGAAGTTGAAGGCGCTGGTATTGCTTACCGTGGTTTATTTTTGATCGACAAAGACGGCGTTGTCCAACATCAAGTTGTTAACAACTTACCTCTTGGACGTAATGTTGATGAAGCAGTAAGAATGGTTAAAGCTCTTCAGTTCTTTGAGAACAACGGTGAAGTTTGCCCAGCAAACTGGAACGAAGGTTCTAAAGGTATGAAACCAACGAATGCTGGACTTAAAGAGTTTTTTAACGAAGCAGTAGCTGCATAAAATCCCCGTCCGAAAAGCTCCATCTGCTTTGTTACACATTACGGGGACTCAGTTCTTTTACCGTAAATCCTGGCTTTCCATCTTCCCTGAATCTCGTTTATTATAATAAACTTCAAAACGCCCTAACGGGCTCTTGTAAGACTCACAGATGAAACTTTTCAAACAGGATTTACCTTAGAGACTTAGTCTATATTGAAACACCAGGTTAATTTAGCCTGGTGTTTTTTTTCGGCATAACTCGCTTAGTAGCCACACTTGAAGTCCTTGCTAACCTATCAATTTTATCAAGCCAATCTGTTTCAAGTCGCCCAACTAGCATCCTAGTCAAGGTCAAGATCAACTTAGATGATTTATCAAAGTCCAAAGAGTTTTTGGTCTTGAGATTACGATACATTTTTTGTAAGGCCAACTTTAACCTCAGTCCCCCTCTTGCTTTAACTGCTGGCTGCTCTTGAGAACCTCCACTATAAATCAAATAAATCAAATCATCGATATTGAATCCAAGTTGAGTGAATTGCTCTTTGTTGTCAGTCCAAAATCTATTCAGTTCTGAATCTACATCTTTAAACAATTTAGGAGTTGCTTGCAAAGCCGCTAAGCTCTCTACAAAAACAGTATCAGGATCATTAACCAAAGACATTATATTAGAATCATAGTTATATCGATTTAACTTATCAAAGCTATCTTGACTAGGACTTTGGAATAACTCAATCAAATCCTTCAAGTAGCTAATTAGCGTATACAAATTCTCGCGCTGTCCTTGAGTCAACTTGTCATCAATCACCAGAGATTTTCCTGTAGCTTGAAGACTAGGACTAGTTTCATCTGTAGCTTGATCAGCAATGATTTTGAGCCATTCAAATCGTATAAGGAACTTAGTAACCCGGCTCAGACTTATTTCCTTGTTCCTCTTAGTACTCTCTAAAACCTTATCTACCAAAAGATTGTATAACTGATCATCTATCAAATATTGCTTTAAGCCATTATGAGTCAAGTTAGGAATATCAGACAATTCTTGAGCTTCTTTTGAAAAAGCCTCTGAATGCCATCTCTTTCCTAATTTATCTAATGATCTTTTTGCATCTAACGATAAAGGGTTTAAAAGCTCTACCTGCCTATCAATCAAGCATCTAATAGTTGGGCTTGAATATGGTTCAGCTGCGTTGCTTGCTTTTCTAAGGACTTTATAGTCTGCAGCCAATTCATCATCTAGGCTTAAATCATTTTCGTTATATTCCAAACTCAAATAATGTCTCAGTGATTCTATAACTAGCATTCTGTGTAATGCTTTGATATAAGTCATATCATGAAACTTAATTCCACCTGTTTCAGTTACTCTTTGAGACAGCACAGGTAGATCAGGCAAATCCAAAGACTCATAGCTAATGCTGTTAGTACGAACAACCTTGTCAAACAAGTCTAGTAATGAACTATAAAGCTGGTAGCTATCGAGAAACAAAGCCAGATCAGGACTAGTACGATCATTAATATCAAAGCTTTCACTAGGATGAAACAAAATCGAATCTAAAGACTTGCGAACTTGATAAAGTCCTTTGTGAATCGCAGTAGTTATCATAGCGACATCATCAACCGAGCAAGATCCTGTAATCAAATCATCAAAACCATCAAGTATAGATCTGAGACTCGCATCCATATACCTAAAAATAGGTTGGAAAGCAAGACGAGCTGTTTCCGGTGCAGCCATTTGATTCACGTCAAAACTTAATGGATAAAGCTCATCTTTGCGTGCATTAAGTTCTCTAGTAATAGCAAGACTGTTAAGCACTCTAAGATAGCTTAGTTTGCTTAGCCACTACCCTTAATGTCATTAGGACTATTGCAAGTTCAGTCATAGAATCATGATTCTCTAACATAAACAATATAATTGGTTTTGCATGAACTAATAATGATCTTGGGCTATATTGCATACTTGTAGATATTGTATTCTCAGCATAGACCTGAATGTCTTTGATAGCTTGCTCCATATCCATCTTGTTGCCCAGTCCATTATCATCGAAACTACCAAATTTGCCTACTGCCGCTGTCTCATCTAAAACAAGGCCAAGCAAGTCTGTCGCAAATCTCTCATTATCATTATAGATTTCATGGAATGCTAACAATGCTTCTGTATTGGTATCTACCGTGGCAGAATCCAAATCCAAAACTGTCTTTTTTTGCAAGACAGCAAATCCATCTTGGCGTGACGCAAATAACCTATTTGGTTCAACACCATCAACTGGTTTAAATGGTGCCCGTACTTGCCTAGCTAATCTATCTTCAACACTTGTCTCTGGCTTCAATACAGTTGGCTTCTCATCATTGATAACATAATGTTGATTAATATCAGCTCCTTCATGTAATCCTGAACTATGTGGCTTTGGGGGCACATGCTTACCATTATCAATAAATATTTTTATCCTATTGTTCATAACGTATATTATCATATCAACCCCAGCTCCAAAAATCAATTATTTTAATCAAAAATAAGTATTTTCGCTGATTTTAAGGTGTTTTCTTCCAATTTGTTAGAATTAAGGTCTGGAATTAACCAAAGGAGAAATATTAATGACACACACTTTACCTGAATTACCATGGGCTATGGATGCTCTAGAACCAAACTATCTTAAGAGCACTCTTGAGTTTCATTACTCAAAACACCACAATGCTTATGTAACCAAACTCAACGAAGCATTAGCTGGTACTGGCAAAGAAAACACGCCAATAGAAGAATTACTTTCTAATATCAATGATGTGCCTGAAGCAAAAAGACAAGCTGTCATCAACAATGGTGGTGGACATTATAACCACACATTATTCTGGCAATGCATGGCTCCTAATGCTGGAGGCGAACCGACTGGTGAATTAGCTGATGCAATCAACGCGAGCTTCGGTAGCTTTGCAGAATTCAAAACTCAGTTCACAACTGCTGGTGCTACTCAATTTGGTAGTGGTTGGGCTTGGTTAGAGTCTGACGCTTCTGGCAAACTCACTGTGACTAAAACAGCAAACCAAGACAACTGTCTAATGAACTCAGATCGTAAACCAATACTTACTATGGATGTTTGGGAACACGCTTACTACTTAGAGCACCAAAACCTACGTCCACAATGGATGGAGACTTTCTTTAAACTAGTTAGCTGGGATGCTGTAGCAAAGAACTTTGCAAACGCCAAAGCTGGAAATGCAGTTATAGACATCTCACAAAACGCTGTTTTGCGGTAGTATGTCGTTTAACAAAAACAGGAGCCGTGCAAAGCACGTGCTCCCTTTACAAGGAAACAAACAATGAACGTAAAATCACAATTAATTAAAGAAGGCGCTGTAGCTTAATAGCAACGTGTTAAAAGATCAATACAAAGAAATTATTCTCCAAATTTGTAGTAAGCATCTCTCTGAGCCCTACGAGCTATATTTATTTGGCTCTAGAGCAAGGGGAGATGATTATTTTTGTTCAGATATTGATTTGGCTATTAAAACAAAAGAAAAAAACAAAAACCACAAATTTGCTTTAATCTCAGAAGACCTTGAAGAATCGAATATACCTCTTTATGTTGATTTAGTAGATATTGATATAGCCGGAAAAGATTTTCTCCAAAGCATTCAAAAAGAGGGACAAGCTCTGGTATGACTGACTTAAATTATAAATTCACCAATGCAAGCAAAGCTATCAAGTCATTCGATAAAGCTTACAAGTTTTATCAAGAAGAGATTCCAAAACTAGAACTGGTCAACAAAGCAGATTTGATCTTGATCACTCGTGACAGTGTAATACAGAGGTTTGAATACAGCACAGAACTTTTATGGAAACTAGTCTATGCCTTCTTGCAAGACAGACACGGCAATGGCTTTAGTGCGTCTCCCAAAAACACTTTTAGAGATGCATTCAAGGCAAAAATAATCTCAGAACAAGATGCTGAACTTGCTATTGAAATGATCAATGACAGAAACAATACAGCTCACAATTACAAAGAAGAAATTGCACAAACACTATTAAAACGAATACCCATCTACCTAAAATTAATGAAAAAAATTCTAAGGGATATCGAACAAGAATTATGAACAAACTAGCAATGATAGGAGCAGGAGCAATGGGACAAGCAATTGCCAAGGGTTTGGTGCAAGCCGGACTCTATAAAGCTAGGGACATTTGCTTCTTTGCAAGGCGCATTGAAATACTTGAAGGACTTAAGCATCAGCATGGTTATGATTTTGCAACAAGCTTGGATGAACTTATAAACAATCTTGAAGCTGGCAGTAGTTTGATGTTTGCAGTCAAACCACAGGGCATAGATCAAGTACTCGCTGATATGCCAGAGCTTGATCCCTCGATACTTTTGATTTCAGTTCTTGCTGGAACAAAAATATCCAAATTCCAAAAACGTTTCCCGCAAAACCCTATTATTAGAGTAATGCCAAACACCCCTTCACAAATAATGAAAGGCGCATCTGGAATTGCAGCCAACTCGAATTGCTCAGAGCAAAATATCAAAACCGTGCAAGCAATGTTTGATGCTATAGGACTTGCCGTGGTAGTCGAGGAGAAAGACCTTGATGTCGTCACCGGACTTTCTGGTTCTGGACCAGCATATGTATTTTTGATGATAGAAGCGATGGCAGAAGCTGCCACCAAACTTGGTCTAAATGAAGAAGCTGCTCAAGCTCTCGCCCTGCAAACTGTTTATGGTGCTGCATCGTTAGCAAAAATCTCCGACAAAACTCCAGGCGAACTTCGCGTTCAAGTAACCAGCCCAAATGGCACAACAGCTGCCGGGCTTGATAGTCTAGAGAAAAATGGCTTGAAAGAGATTGTGTTTAGAGCTGTTGCTGCAGCTAAAGCAAGATCTGAAGAACTTGGCTAATATACCCCACTGGGGTATATTTTTTTAAAACCCTTGCTTCTGAATAGTTTTTAAACAATCTGTTAATACCGAACCTTGCTATTATTATCTGCAATACCTTTTGATCAGGTATAAACAAGAATAAATGGCAGATATTAATTCAAATTCATGGCCAAATAAAAGCGGGCAAATTGATCGCCCTCAGGGATTTGCGCCCTTGTATAATATTAAGCAAGCAAGACAAAGTCCTCCAATAATAGAACCAGAGGAAACAATTCAAAGCGCAAAAATCCAAGCCTATCAAGATGGACAGATTTTAGATCCTGGGAAATCTAGATTGCTCAGGAATAAATATCAAGTTACAAAATTACTCGACACCAATGAACGCAAACCTAATATTGATGAAGCCCTGGTTTTTAACCCAAGAGCAAAAATTCAATTAGCTCCTCTGCTTGATAGACAAGCAGCAGACACGCAAGCCGTGTTTGCAAACCCAAGACGTCAGGACAAAGGGACAAATAACGAAGAACTTGGTAGACAAAGTGTTTGTATTCAAGTGCCCAAGGGTCCCCATGCCGATGATATTTTACTTGATAAAGCTCTCGCGGATTTTGAACGTGAATATGAAAAAGAATCTGGTAGCAAATCCAATATATTAATTGTCGGCAGCAATCGTGTTGA
Organism: Candidatus Melainabacteria bacterium; assembly: GCA_018695135.1. Lineage (GTDB taxonomy): Bacteria > Cyanobacteriota > Vampirovibrionia > LMEP-6097 > LMEP-6097 > JABHOV01. The sequence continues at coordinate 12,562 of JABHOV010000005.1, forward strand.
TTGCCAGCTCAAAGCAACAAGAATGCTATTACTTGCTGCAGCTGAAACAAGGCAAACACTCTATTCACACATGGAAATACTCGATGCAAATAATTTGCATGATCAAGCCAAAACCCATGAGCCTCGAATTATTTTTGTTGCCGGTAAAACCCTTACTGGCTCAGCTGGCCTCAAGGGATCTAAGCGTAGCGCCCCTAGGGCTGCTGCAAAGCGCGAGACAGAAAAAACTTCCAAGAAAAAAACAGCTGCTAAAGCGAGTGTGTGCAACTTACTCAAAGAATTTGGTGAGAATGCCAATCTAGAAAAAGTCAAATATCTATACTTTGATGCCACCCAAGAATATTTAGCCAAAGAGTCTCAAGACACCTTCCATTTTTTAAGAAACCATATCAAACATGACCCAAGTGACCCAGCGCAAATACTCGCAACAGCACATTGCGACCATGAACGAGGCGCCAATGGTGACTCGCTTAGCCTTAAGTCGTGGTTTCCTTTTTACTTATACGCTAACAGCCCTCAAGAATTTAGAGACGAAGGACTAATGCCTGATCTAGAAACCATCCCATATCAAACCAAGATTGGTGAAGCGACTGCCGAAGGCAAAAGACAACAAAAAGCCTTAGCAAAACCTGCCAATAAAAAAGCAACTAGACTAGATGAGGAGCCAAACAACACTATTCAAACTGTTAGTTTCAGTAAAGACCTACTCGGTCCAACTAGAATAGGAAGAACTGTTAATGAGATCTATGCTGGTTATGAAACACTAGTAGCAGAATTCGACAGATTGAATGCTAGAAAACCTAAACGAGTTTTTATTAAAGCTCAAACAAGAAAACTTGCCCTCAAACTTTATAACAAATTCAGAGCTAGCGGTGTCAAAGTTGCAAGAACACATAGTCTAGGTGTCAAAAAAGCTTCTGATATACAGACTATAACTGAAGAACATGAAATCGCAGGAGCAAAAGCAGCTGGTAACACAGCTGAACTTAATGTATTCACCGACGCCACAACCCAAACAGGAGGGAATAATTGTCATTATGCTAAAGATAGACTGGAACTACTTCGTGCTTTTGGTAAAAAAGATGGCTACGAAGTACTGATACATTGCGACTCTCTTGATGGGCTAGAGATACCAGCTGACTGTATCATGTTGGCTTGCAAACCGATTGTTGATAGCGATAAAGCTGAAAAATATTTGGCTCCGGTACTATGCCAAAACAGATCACACCCACAAGCCAATGACGACATTACCAAACTGGCATGGCTAACACAAAAAAGTCAGAAAATAGACGATCCTATAACAGTCAAAGAAGTTGTCCATGGTATAGAAAAAAACCATGGTGAAAATCATGACATTGAACTTAGAAGAATAGTAGCATCTGACAAACGCAATGGTGGTGGCAGCACTGAAGCAGCCAAAGTACGAGGCACTTATGACGGGGATGAAGATGGCATAGGACAAAGTGCTCTCTTTACCGGCGCCAAAGAATGGCAAGAATTCTTACATAGACAAATTGTTAAATCACTTGGTTTTGCAACGGTACAAGAAGGTCTTGAAATTTTAGCAGATTCATATCTCGAAAGCGCTACAGCTATTGAATCAGAGACGCTACCAAGTACTGATGAAGTTATAGACATGCTTGAAGGCAAGCTCAGAAGTCACCCCAGAGCTCATGATGTCATACGCTCACTACGCAAAGAATTTGGCAAAGATGAATTTATAGAAATAATTCAACGCTTCCCGCAATATACTGGAATCATTAATCAAACAGAAGCAAGCTTGAGACTTCATCATATGCTTAATGAACACCTTGCTAACAAAGACACTGAAACAGCTTGGTTAGCTACTCTAAATAGAGAAAACTATCCAAGTATTACAGGAATAGAAAACTACCAGCAGTTTATTGCAAAGTATCTACTACAACTTAATCAAACAGGTGAAAACCGTGATCTTTTAATTGATCCGACTATCACTCTAAGATATGTCGATATCATACTTGGATTAAGCGATAGTTTCCGTGGACTCAAAAAACCAGCAGATGCTATTTTCAACGACTTTTACAAATTTGCCCAGCGAGAATCACAACATATTTTGCCAGTAACAGTTGCAAGGCAAGACTGCTTCCCAAATAGAGTTCATTTTCGTAATTCAATTACAAATCCTCAACAAGCCTTTGAAAACACAGCCTACATTATCAATAATGAAGGGATTCAAGGAAATCCAAAATGGCTTCAAGTTATTAATAAAATCAAGCCTCAAGGCTTAAACCCATTTGGTTTTAGACAAAGTTCAAACCAAGAACGTTTAATAACTGATTTTCTCTATAACAAAGGCTATAGAACTAGGGCCTATCAAAGCCCCGAGGACTTACAAAACCATGTTGAAGTCTTGCTGGGAGCGAGTGATAGTCTCAATGACAATACTGAAGCAGCTACAAGATTGAGACAAGCTTTTTTCAAATACCTCAAGACACAGCATCAAGGACTCAATCTTGCAGAAGTAGAAAATATATATCCAGGCATCAACAGTCTTGAAGATGATTTCAAAACAGAAGCCAGCCTCATCACTTTAGTGAGTGATACGATGGCTGAAAACAAACTCGATAAACTGCAAGAAAAACCCTGGACTGATTTACTGGAAGCAAGTTCACCCGAAACGGACAAAGCTAAATTAAGAGCAGAAACCATTGCTAGATTTATTTATAATAATGAAGATCTTAAAAAGAAAGCAGCAAATAGCATAGATGACTTGACAGCAATCATAACAGCTTGCCTCCAACCAAAACAAGCAAGGAATGCCACTATCTTTACTCGCTTCCTCAAAGACCTAAGCGAAAATCAAGGGCTTTATATTAGACCAATATTACTTGAGAGAGCCTATCCTAAATTAATCAAACTAGCTGATATCACTAAGGACTTAGAAGGAAGCAGCGATGTTCTTGACTACCTAATAGAAAATAATGGGGTAGTAAAGAATAATGACTGGCTTGAACTACTTGCACCCCTAGAAGCTAAACACAATAAAACAGGATTCAAAGCTGGCATTAGTCAAAGAGCTCAAATGATAGCTGGATTTTTAGATCAAAACCCTCGACCAAGTTGTTTTAATAAATACTCAGAACTTCAAGAGACTTGTTCTGTATTGATGGGCGGTATACCTGGCAGCAATAAAGGTAGAAATCCAACGCAAAGACAAGTCTTAAATGCGTTTATAAGCTATTTAGATCTCAACTACAAACCAGCCCTAAGTCCAATGAGCCTCATAGAACTATTCCCGATTGACACTAGACTTGAAGAGCTGATTAATACTGAATCCAAGCTCTTACCAGTAATCAGCGAGAATCTTGCAAGTCTTCCAGAAAAAGCTGACGGTCAATGGCTTGAAGCTATTGATAGAGCAAGAGTCCCTGGTGTTCCACCACCAACACAGAATGCAGATCCTGAAGCAAAACTAGCAAGAAGAGCCAGAGTCATCAATAAATTCCTCTACGATAACTTAATCAAAGCTGATGCAGATACTCGCAAGTCCTTAGCCAACATAGAGAAAGCCGTAGCTGTCTGTCTTGGTTACGGTAGGTGCCTAAGATCCGCTACTGAACTAACTCCAACAACGTTATTTGAAAAATTCAATACTTTTATTAAAGCCGATAACAAACTTGCTCATAGCCTATACCCAGAAGCTATCAAAATTGATTCAAGCGATAATACAGCAATCCAAGCAGCCGTTAACACACTTCTAGAAAATGGGACGATACAAGAAACACAGCTAAACTGGACTAACTTACTTAATACAGCTTTGCAAAGTACTAGTAGTAAACTCAATCCAGATGCATTGAGACTTGCCAGAGCCGGCTTAGTTGCAGACTATCTCACTGAATCAGCTAATGGACAAAAATACCAACATCATGCCAGCCTGCTTCTCAAGGGACCAAACGGTCAGGATGATTTATTCCAGGGCTTTATTGATTTTCTCCAAAGAAAATCTCCAGATACACTCACCAATATAGCCTTGCATCGTATTTTTAATTTCGTTACAGTTTCTGAACAGGAAGTTAGAGATGCAGTGACAACCGCTATCAGTAAAGAAGACTTTTTGAGAGATTATAAGCATGACCGCACTAATGCTAAATACAAAAATGACCAAAGACCAAGCTTTGAAGGCTTCTACCAAAAAGTCCAGCAAATCACAGGCTGTGACTTAGATGAACTAGCAAGAATTTTTCCAATAGAACATAGAGATGTCCAATTCTATAGTGATCCTATTAACATGATCATTGCACATAAACGACCTAAACCAAAAGATGAATTTCATCTTGCTGACAGCAATAATTCTCAAGTAAATAGCTTTGCAAAAGACACTATCGAGAAAGGCAACAAAATAAGATTGCGGAAATGGCAGCAAGAAACTAAAGACATGAGGAAATTGATGATGACGATTCTCAATGAGGCAGATCTTACTCAACGGCACAAAGAGCGTGCTGTTTTAGAAGAGATCTATAGACCAGATGGTTATCCCCGTAACCGACCAAATCCAAGTATAGAGAGTGATAATGTTAGGGGATTAATTGAATTATTAGATGCTTCACCAAACAGACAAAAAACATGCATATTTTTTGTCTGTGACGATGAGTTATCGCTATATGAAGGTACTAATCAAGGCTTGGAACTGGTCTACCTCAAAAGCCAAGCTAAGTGGGCAACAAAAGCTGAGGCAGAAGTAGAAGTACAAAAAGTACAAGACCTATTTAGAAACCGTGTACAACATGACCCTCTAGTCTTAATACAAGCACTTAAAAGTCTAGTACGTGATGGTAATCTACCTGTTCACTTAACTGTTCTTGCTGATATTCTCTTGGCACAATCAACTCAACGGGATTAACAGGGTCGTATCCTGACATTGGACATTTTGAGTATATTTACTGATACTAATGTAAAAGATGAAGAAATGTCCAATGTCAGGATACGACCCTAACGCCCGCCGACTGCTGGCACGTCCATTTCTGTGCCTATAGTTTCCATCACCTGAATATTAAAATCCGGACTCAACTCAGCGTAACTTAAAATATGCACATGCGGATCAAACTGCTCTATCAATCTAAACAACGGCAAACGTAGACTAGGACCACAAATCAATATAGGGCGGCGTTCTACCTGCTCAAGTATACGGCGCGAGGCATTCGAGATCATTGTCACAAGATTTTGAATTTGTTTTGGTTCCAAAATGAGAACCATATTGTTATCGACTTTTTGCAAAGCTTGTTCAAGTCGAGTTTCCCAACTTGGATGGAAAGCCATTGCTGGAAGTTGCCTGTCTGGAGTTGCAAACTCAAGACAAATCTGTCTACCAAGCGAAACACGAAGTTTTTCGGAGAGTTGGTCAGGATCTTTAATTGCAACGGTAAGATCTTCCAAGCGCTCAAGTACATAATGAATATCTCTAATTGAAACTCGCTCCTTGAGCATATTCACAAAGACTCTACGCAAGTCACCAAGTGAGATTGCACCAGGCACCAAATTATCAATCAATTGACTATCATATTGTTTGACTTGATCGAGTACTCTACGCACATCAGCTTTTTCAAGTAAATCATCAATATTTTTACGCACTACTTCAGCGATGTGAGCGGTGATGACACGGACGGCAGGTGCGGCAGGACGGTCCCAATCAATTTGTTCAAGATACTCTGGATCAACCCAATAAGCAGCTTCTTGCAAAGCTGGCTCCCAGCCAGGCAAAGAACCAGGTGGCGGCTCAGAATAAATATTGTCCCAATCCTCTCTGAGGATCAGCATCTTGTCAGCGTAGACCTCGGCAGACGCTACAGTGGTATCTCGAATCACCACACGGTATTCACTTGGCGACAGTGATGGCGCGTCCATGATACGCACAGAAGGCAGGATGTAACCAAGGTTGAGAGTTAGTTGGTGACGCAAGGAAGCGATTTCTGGAACTAGAGTTCCGTTACGTGCTGGATCGGCGATATCAAGCAAACCAGAACCAACCCAAACAGCAAGCTTGTCTACTTCAAGTAATGAATACATCATCTCTGGTGTTGCACGCGGCGCGCCGCTTTGATCAACACTCTCATCAATCTCAACATCTGTATCAAGATCAGTAGCATTCGCTTTGTTTTTTTCTTTGTTGAGGTAAATAACAAATGCAACAAGTCCAAAACCTAGAATAAACAAAACTAGTTTGGGCATCCCTGGTAAAAAAGCAAAGATGAACAAGAGAGCTGCACCAACAGCAAAAGCATTCGGACGAGCCATTAATTGTTTTGCCAAATCCTGACCAAAAGAATCAGCTGTAGAACCGGCACGAGTGACGATGATACCGGTTGCAATTGAAAGAATCAGTGCTGGTAAAATAGCTGAAATCGCATCACCAATAGTAAGAATGATATATTTCTGAGCGGCAACCTCAAACGGCAAGCCTTTTTGAGCCATACCAATAGTCAAGCCAGCAACTATATTAATGATGGTAATGATGATACCTGCCATCGAATCACCCTTAACGAACTTCGAAGCACCATCCATAGAACCAAAGAAAGCAGATTCTCGTTCTACTTCAGAACGTTTGGTTTTGGCTTGTTCACTAGTAATAAGACCGGCATTAAAATCGGCATCGATAGACATTTGTTTACCTGGCATCGCATCCAAAGCAAAACGCGCAGATACCTCAGCAACACGCTCAGCACCTTTGGTAATCACCATAAACTGAACGACTGTAATAATCACAAAGATAATTATCCCAACGACGATGTTTCCACCAGCAACGAAATTTCCCATGGCAGCAATTAATTTCCCAGCATCAGCATTTAATAAAATCGAACGAGTTGTTGAGATGTTTAGAGCTAGCCTAAACATTGTTGTAAGTAACAGGAAGGTAGGTAAGGCACCAAAATCGAGAGGTTTAGAAATATAGAGAGAGATACCAATCGCAATAACAGCGAGGGTGAGATTAATGGATATATAAAGATCCAGTAAAAATGGAGGCAAAGGGATAATGATAATCAGGATGATCCCGAAAATCAGCGCGCCAACTAATAATTCACTTATTTTTACACCAGGCATGTGAGGAAGTCTAGCCAAACTAAGGCTATATATAATTAATACCCGTTATCTAGCAATTTTGCATTAACAAGTGCTTAATTCAACAAAAGATTCGCGTTATCTTAAATGGAGATCCCGGGTATCTCCATTTTTGCCAAAGAAATTAAAAATGGAGATACCCGGGATCTCCATTTTTAATATGGTATTCTTTTGGGTGATATGACAGTTAACAGTGTTAAAAACTCTAAAGTTTGGTTTGGTTTCTCAGCTCTCCTGGTTGGAACGAGTTTACTATTGATGGTTTTATCTACCGTTAAGCTCGGAGCTCCGGTTAGATTAGGCTTGGACTTCACAGGTGGAACCAAACTTGAATATAGTTTTGTTGATCCAACGAGACTTGCTAATCTCAATAGCGGAAGTGTTATTGAAATCCTCAACAGTATCGGTCTAAACAACAGCACTGCGACAATCACTCAAGATGCATCACCGCTTTTGATTATTCGTACTAAAGCAATATCTGATGACCCAGCAATGGACAATTTAAACCTTAAGCTCATCGAGACTTATGGAGAATATAAGATCAATGCGATTGATACGGTAAGTCCCATCATTGGACCTGAGCTCTTTCAAAGTGGCTTATTGGCTTTATGTTTTACAGTTATTGGAATCATTATATATATATCGTCTCGCTTCAAACGTGACTATGCATTTGCTGCCATCCTAGCTCTAGTACATGATGTAGTAATTCTCATGGGGCTCTTTGCCTTTCTTGGTTTATTTCAAGGCATCGAGGTTAACAGCTTGTTTATTACAGCGATCCTAACAACATTTGGTTTTTCTGTGCATGACACAATCGTGGTCTTTGATAGAATTCGCGAGAACCAAAAACTACAAACGCAAAAATTCAAATTCTCTGACGTAGCAAATCTAAGCGTCAATCAAGTTTCAACTAGATCACTCAACACTTCAATTACTACACTGACAGTACTTGCTTTCTTGTTTTTCTTTGGTGGCGCTTCAACACAACTCTTTGTTGCTGCCCTCTTTGTAGGACTTGCAATTGGAACTTATAGTTCTTTATTCTTAGCTAGCCCATTGTTGGTTGCTTTTAGAGCTAGGTAACTACTAATAATTCATTTTATTATTGATTCGTTTTGAAATGTTCAAGAAATCTCTGGTCCATTGCTATGCAATTTCCCGAGATGTTTCGGGGGTCACCTTGTCTTCGTTGAAACTAAAGTTGGCACGGTCCCCTGAAAGGCTTGCGACGAAAGTGATGGCTGAGTTGGCTGAGCCGCCAATGATGACATCAGTTGAGGAGTGTAACGCAGCTATTGGGCATTTTAGAATGAGCCCCAAACTCAAAAACAAAAAAGACCCCAAAGGGGTCTTCCTGTAAGCTTTAGTAATCCTGTCCCTTCCCGTGACTCCTTGCGGAATCATATCGCCGGCCATGGGCCGATAATTGAAAATTCTTGGACTATCTTTCTGCGCCGACTAACTCACGGTTAGCAGCAACAGCTTCTTGAGCTACTTCAGTCTCAGGATTAACTCCTTTGAACTGTCTTGCCCATCTTTCAAGTACTTCAGCTTGACTAAGACTTTCTCTGTCCGCTAAGCCCTTGATAATGGTCAATGCTTCTGGACTAAGACGGAAAGATACCATCTTTTTGGCTTCACCATATAATGGTTTCGGGCCGGTTTTTTTTCTTGTTTTTTGTTCTATCATTCTTGGATCACTCCTGTTTGCTTTACACATTCATTATGTATTATGTCATTATAACATATCATAAAACATTTTGTACAGACATTAACCTAAAGCGGTAAATCCACCATGCCTTGTACAAAACTACGCATCAATAAATTGTATAACATATCAGGGGTAAAGTAAAGTGCTATTACTTAAATTTAAAGTTTATTTTATAAATAATATAGAAATTATAAACAATAAAGAGAAGATAAAGGCAAAACCCTAGTCAGTCGCGCTTCTTATCTGTTCAAGAACCATGCCTAAGCCAAGCTTGAGCTCCTCAAGTCCTTGATTATTCTCTATTAGATAATCGGCTCTTTTGATCTTTTCAGCCTGTGACATTTGCGACTTGATTCGTTTTTCAATCTCGGCCCCAGATAATTCGTGATTGCGTGCTTGCAAACGACTTGCCTGCAATTTATCATTGCAGTAAACCGTAACAATATAGTCATAGCGATTTTCCAAACCAGCCTCAAACAAAAGTGGCAACACGTTCACCACCAACTCTGCAGATTGATTCTGCTTCAGCCATTCCTTGAACTTAAGTTCTATTCGTGGGTGTAAAATCGCCTCAAGTTTTTTGCGACGAAACTTAGCCTCATCATCATCACCAAAAATAAGAGAAGCTATTTTCTGTTTATCAAGACTAGAGAAAATCTCGAGGATTTCAGATTGCACTTGCTTATCCTCATAAAGCTGTTGCACAACCTCATCACTATCCAAAATCGGAATCCCTCGTTCGATCAATAATCGCGCCAAACTAGATTTGCCGCAAGCTATGTTTCCAGTGAGACCTATAATTTTCATGTAGTTAAGGGATAGGAGACTGGCAGAAGCAAACTCAAATAAAAGTCCCTACTCCCTATTCCCGATTCCCTAATCCCTATTATGCCATATACTAAATAAATGGGTCGAAACAACAACGGCTACACCCTAATAGAACTCATGGTTGCAATCAGTATTCTTGCAATAGTCCTTGGTTTAATCTATGGAAACTACAACAAGGGTATGATACTTTTCCATAAATCATTCCAATACGGTAAGCTACAAACTAACGCTAGATCAGCCTTGCAAGCAATGGCAAACAATATCAAACAAGCTAACAAGGGAATGGTTTACGTTGGTGATGGTTACAACTCCAATATACCTTTGCCAAGTGATTACGCCTTTGGCAAGCCCTATATTTATTTTACGGTACCTGTAATTGGTGAAACCAAAACATCCCAAGACCTCAAAGCCAAAGTTGCTGACCGCAGTGATGACCCATATGATTACTATCTCTATTACATTGCTTTTGCTAAAGATAGAGACGACAACCTTCTCCTTGATAGAGCCAAATTAAAACTTCTCAAAATCAAAAACCAAGATGGCATTTATACCAATGACAACTCTCGCAACTGGCCTATCCTGCCACCGAGCTTGCTAGGCAAAGCCAATTACGACGAAGAAGAAGGTGTGACCAAAACCGGTATCGCTGCCGATGTTGCATACAATGATCTTTCAGATGAGTTTTCACTTTATCAATCTGAATTTGCCTATTTCTATTACACTGTTAACTACGAGCACCTATTTAAAATCAAAGTCAAACTAGTGGACCCGCAAACTAATTCCAACCTGAGTTTTGAGACAGCAGTAACACCACGGAATTAATTTACCCATGAAAAAGAATTTGAGCTATTGGATCACTTTGTCGCTAACGCTCTTGGTGATGACGTTAAACTCCTGCTCCAAAACACCAGAGCCTGATACACTGCGCATGAACCTTGGCACCGAGCCACCAACACTTGACTGGAACAGACTCCAAGACTACAACTCAATGGAGATAGTAGCTAATATCATGGTCGGTCTTACCAGATTTTCAACCAACGACAATGGAGAAGCGATCTCTATTCCTGGTTGTGCTCTTAGCTGGGACATCAGCAAAGATGGGCTTCGTTATTTGTTTCATCTAGACCCGCAAGCCAAATGGACAGACGGGCAAGCTGTCACCGCTCAGCACTTTATTGATTCTTATACAAGAATGCTTGATCCAGCAACGGCAGCGCCTTATGCTGATTTGATTTCAATGATTGATATTCAAAATAGCAAAGCAATGAATGACCATGAGCTATTAATCAAGCTCAGACATCCAACACCTTACTTTATCTATCTCAGCTCTTCAGTAATAACTTATCCAATCAGGTTAGACCTTATCAATAAATATGGTTCAACCTGGACCGAACCGCAGAATCTAATTACTAATGGTCCTTACAAACTCAAAAAATGGCAACATGAATACAAGATACTCTTAGAACGCAACGATGATTTTTTCCAGAACAAAGCCAAAATCAAATATCTCAAATACTTTATGGTCTCTGAGCAATCCAGCGCCTACACCTTGTTTCTCAATGATCAATTTGACTGGATAGATGGAAGATCAATTCCAGCAAGTGAGTATAAGGGGATTGAGAATAGAGAAACAGGAGAAGAGACTTTTAGTGTTAATCGTTACCTACTATTGAGAAATAGTTTTGTCGGCTTTAATCACAAGAAAAAACCACTCGATGATAAACTAGTGCGCCAAGCAATGAGCTTTGCAATCGACAGAGAGCTCTTTGCTCAAATTAGATCCAAAGGTGATCAAGCCAACTCTACCTGGATTCCACCAAGCCTCTCTAGCTATGTTGATAGAGAACAAATCGCCAACAATTTTGAACGTAACTATAAAACCGAATTCAGAACAGATGGTTTCTATCCAGAACTTGCACGTAAATTATTAGCTCAAGCTGGCTTTGCCGATGGTAAAGGATTTCCTGAGCTTGAACTAGCCGTACCAAGCAGAGAGGACAGCAAACTCCAAGCAGAAGCCTTGCAAGCAATTTGGAAACGAGAACTAAGTATCAATATCAAAATCACCACCATGGAATGGAAAGTATTTCTAGCAAGGTTAAGACAAGACCCTCCTGACCTATTCCGTTCTAACTGGGGCGCTGATTACCCTGATCCTGATAGTTTCATGGCATTATTCACAACAAACAATCCTTTTAATGATGTCAGTTTTCACAATAATGAATATGATCACCTAGTGAAAACCGCCGCCGAAACTATCGACACCAAGAAAAGACGGGCACTATATACCAGGGCTGAAGAAATCCTCAGCCAAGAAGAAGTCGCAATTGCCCCACTTTATATAGATAGACAAAGCATAGTCAAAAAACCTTGGGTTAAGAACTTTGTTTATAATCCAATGGATTTAGTGTTTTTGGACAGAGTAGAGAAACGCTAATGAAGCAGATTTATTACATAAATCAAAATGCTATAATGAAACTAATGAACCTAGCTGGCATAAAAGAAAAAATCAAAAAAGGCATCAACACAGGTACAGATAGAGTGCTTTCAGCGAAACTCAAAGATGAACTCGGTTTAAATCAACCAAGCATGGCAACGTTACAGAACCTAAGCCAAGACTCTGATTTAGACGCGAACCTCAATTCTTTTTTCACACCAGTCAATTCAACTTTTTTAAGCAGTAGAGACTACAAAAATATTCAGAACTGGGCATTGATGTTCATTATAGGGGTCTCAGTCATCCTCTTTATTCTATTTTTCTCATTGATATTGCCGCACAAGAACTATTCAAACGCTCAATTTGGCTCACAAGTAATAGTCAAAGGTAAAAACATCAACAATCGAGACAAAATCGCAACAACGACAACTAACAGCGACTCAGGGCAAACAAATGAAGAACTTAGTGTAGAGAACATCATTCTAGCTTCAGCTCCTACTCAGCAATTAGTACAAAGATCGCCGCTACTCAAGTCCAACAGTGTCACATTAATGGAGTACAAAATCCGTTCAGGAGATACCATAGAGAAAGTAGCTCACAGGTTCTATGGCTCAAGTAGCTATAACAATATTCAAAAAATCAAAATGGCAAATCACATCAACAATGCCAGGCTTCTGCAAATTGGACAGAAAGTCATTATCCCTATGTAAGCCGATTAGATTGCTTGCTGAGTCTGTGCTCGACCATGCATTGACCGAGCTTGCTCTCTTGCATCATCTTCCACGACAGCAGGCTCCTGAACAGGCAAAGCAGTCTTAAGAACAACTAAGTAATCATCCATCTGTCCGGCATACATCAAACTCTCTTCATCATCTTGACTACTAAGTTGAGCCTTCTCAACCCAAATAGCCTCACGCAAGGCTTCAAGCCTATCGAGCGCATCAAAGTAGTCTTGGTGATTCTTAGACATATCATCAACAGACTGAATCACTTTAATCACATGCCCAGGATTCTCTCTAAGCGACTTTGTATTATTCTCCAATAAATCAGATACTGCCTTGAGTGGGTCTGTAATCATAGCCGTACCTATATTTTTCTTAACAGATTTGCCTAAAGTAGTTGCAACCACAAAAAATAAAGCAGCAGGTATTCCAAACAAAAGTGCGAAGGTTTTTACATTAAAAAAGAACATGGATGCAACTGCCGCTGTCGAACAAACCCAACCTCCAACTAAACATGCTCGCCTGCCAACTCTCTTAGCCACATTGAAAACATCATCAATCACGGTCAAGCCCTTGAGTGATACCGTGTCTTTTACTTCTAATTTATTTTTGGTTTCATAAGTCTTGGCAATCGCCGCTGCTGTTTCACGCTGGTTCAAGACTTGAGTTTCAAGTACCGGTATTTCGGCTTGAGCCTCTGTGCTTGGCCCAAGATCTTGGGCCTGACTGACTGTATTCATGCTAGGGATGGGGCTGTTCATTTCATGCAGTTATCATCAATACGCAATACATATTATAACATGTATTGCCATAATATGCAGGACCATACGACTAGGTATAAACCCCTATATGTAAATACCAGAGTTATTTAATGATTTGTCAAAACTTTACTGATATGATAAATCCTACTTGTTTAGGCAAGTAAGGCAATAATATGCAAACAAATTACGGTTAGCACTAATAAAAACAGGAGGTAAAGTGTATGTTCGGCCCGCATTTAATAATGGAAGCAACAGGATGTAGTTACGAAAAATTAACGGACATGAAGCTTTTAACAAATCTCCTGAATGAATTACCAACAAAGATGAATATGACCAAAATCATGGAACCCCACGTATTTGAATACAAAGGTGGACAGGAACCTGATGACTGGGGACTTAGCGGGATTGTAATCATCGCTGAAAGTCACTTGGCGTTTCATACTTTCCCAGACAAAGGTTTTCTTACTGTAGATATTTTCAGCTGCAAAGATTTTGATGTTAAACAAGCAGTCGAAGAAATTGTCAAAGTCTTTGAACCAGAAGCTTGGGATCAACAATTAATTCAACGTGGCAGAGAATTCCCACGTTCAATGACTAGAGCAAAGTTGGTTTTAGACAATGAGCGGACTCAAATGGGTCAACTCGCTTTCGCAAGCTGACCGGTTGCGGCATCAAAGATGCCTGGTTGTGCTCACTATCGTTCGCTGCAATTCGCCTCTTTTAGCAAAGTCTAAACTTACTCATGGAAGCAACTACATTATTTGAAAAATTAACTTCCATGAGCGAAGCTGAACTCCTCGAGTTCATCAAGGACTCTGAAGATTTTTCAAGCACTCAAATCCAAAGCTACCTAGATTATATCTACGACAAAGCTGCTCCCTTAGATTTAGGCATGGAGCTCTATGATTGCTGCGGCACTGGCGGTGACGGGTCTAATACCTTCAATATCTCTACAACTGCTGCAATCATTGCTGCAAGTTGTGGTATTAAGATCTGCAAGAATGGTGGTAGATCAAGCAGCAGCAGCACAGGTTCTGTCGACGTACTTGAAGCACTAGGTCTTAACTTGGCTGCAAGTCTCGAACAAAAAATACACGGGCTCGGACAAACTAATCTGGCTTTTTATTCAAGTACTGTTTCAGCCGAACTCCTTGCGCCCATTAAGCAAATCTGCCGCAAAGCCAAGCTTACGAGTTTTCTGTCACTTATCGGCCCATTAGCAAGCCCTGTTGTTTTAGAGGGGCAAGTAATTGGTGTTGCCAAAGAAAAATGGTTGCCAATAATTGTTGACTTAGAACGATCACTTATTGAACAAGGTAAAAGGCAAAAAGCCATCATTGTAATTTCTGAGTTTACTGATGGGACCAAAGTCGACGAAATTACTAGCGCCTCCAAATCCAAAATCATCCTAGTAAATCAATCTAGTAAAATCGAATTTGATTTTGACGCTAAGGATTTAGATTTGCATGGTAACAAAGAAGATCTCGCTGGCGGCAAAGATCATCAAGAAAATGCTGCGATCATTAATACAATACTCCGTCATTGCGAGCCCAAGGGGCGCGGCAATCCAGATAAGGCATTAAATAGTAAAATTAATACAGCCTGCCTAAGCTCAGCCCTCCTGGCTTATCTTGATAGTAATGCTTGTACTGATAACTATAATGAATTTATAGATTTGTTAAATCCTTACTTTGAGCAAGCAAACAAGGCTGTTTATTCAAACAAGGCTTATGAAAACTTTGAAACTTTGAAAACAGTATATAAGTAGCTAAAAATATATTGTATAATGATAGACATGATGAATAAATTTCTAGTTTTAGCATTGTTATTTGCAGTTAGTTCTTTGAACTTAGTCAAAGCCGAAGATCGTCAAGGCTACGCCCTTGATAAATTAGCAAACGCACAAGCGCAGCTCGATAGACTCAAAGCACAAAAAGATGCAATTTCACAATTGATCAAAGCAGTCCGCAAGGATCTACATGCAGCGAAGATCAGAGCGAAAGCAGAAGAAATTCAACTCAAAGCTGATACTGACAGACAAGATGCAACTATCGCTGTTGAACAAACAGGTGTTGCAGTTGACTTGCCTAACTTAATGGCAACCAAAGGTGTTAAAGCTGGTCTACTTGAGTATGATCAAAACGAAAACATCAACTTAATGTTTGAAGACAAAACAAACGAAAAAGCAGTTTTCTTTCCAGGTGGAGATACTGGTCGTTCAGTGCGCCCAAGTGGTATTCCTAATGACGCTGAAATTCCTGATTACATCAAGTAATGGCATTTTTACAAAAAGAAGATTGGAAGCTAGTACTATTTTGTTTGGTATTAGTTAATTTGCAAGTTGCAGTATTTAGTAGTTTTGATTCTATTCCCTTCAACCTCGCTCTAGCATTTATTTTTGTTAGTTCTAGTTTGCTACCTATTTACCAAAACCTAATCGTCGCTTCTCTCTTGTGCATCTTCTCTTCCTTACTAGTTTATGACATGAGCATTTTTTGGATTTATCCACTACTGGCGTTTATTCTCAGCAAACTCAACCCTCATCAAATCGCAGATAAACTAATCATCTGTATTATTTTCAATATCATCTGCTCACCAATTCTTGAATTGATCTACTCTCAAGGAGCAATTAATTTCAAACATATTCTAGTAGCGACTCTCACCAACCTTGCTGCTTCACTAGTGCTGTTTTTCATCAGCACACTAGTTTTCAAAAAAGCCAAAGTCTATAACTAAATGCAAGTCCAAACCAAACTACAAGATCAGCTTGAAGCCAGTTGGGCAAAAGAATTAAAAACTGAATTGAACAAGGACTACATGCTTGCTCTGCAAAGTTTTTTAGACGAAGAATACCAAAGTCAAACTATCTACCCGGCAGCTGGTGATCTATTCAATGCCTTTAATTATTGTCCGCTTGATCAGGTCAAGGTCGTGATACTCGGGCAAGATCCATATCATGGACCAAGTCAAGCACACGGACTGTGTTTCTCCGTTCAAAAAGGCATCGCCAAACCTCCTTCACTAGTCAATATCTTCAAAGAACTTCGAGACGATATTACTGTTGAAATTCTAGAGCATGGTGACCTCAGTGACTGGGCAAAGCAAGGTGTCTTCTTGCTGAATACCTCTCTTAGCGTGCGTGCTGGTCAAGCTGGCTCTCACTTTGGTCAGGGTTGGGAGAGGTTTACTGATGCAGTAATTAAGATTATTGATGAAAAATGTGAGCATGTGGTATTTATGCTCTGGGGCGCAGCCGCTCGCAAAAAAGCTAGCATGATCGATAAAAACAAACATTATATATTAGAGGCTCCGCACCCCTCACCCCTCTCTTCTTATCGAGGTTTTTTTGGCTCTAAGCATTTTTCTAAGGCGAATGAGTATTTGATTAGTCAGGGAATTGGGGCTATTAGTTGGTAAATGGATCATAAATCTCAGAGGCGCTCTTGCCTTTACATTGGATTGCCGCGTCGCCTTCGGCTTCTCGCAATGAAAATATATAATCAATAAATTGATTATATATTTTCAATTCTGAATCAAAACCAAAGTATCATCATAAGCTACTTCACCGAGACTATTGACGGCGCTGAGGCGCATTGTATAAATACCATTGGCAAAAGCCCTTGTCTCTAAGGCTTTGAGCAAAACACCCTTCTTCATAAAACGCTGTTGTTGTTTCAACAAAGAATCCCATTCAAGAGGGTTAGTACCTTGTCCAAGCTTGATCTCATATGAGACCAAATCAGTACCAATGATAGAACCCTTGACGCTAATTAATCCACTCAAACTTTTTAATTTAGGATACTGATACTCAGCTATCTTCAATTTCACTCGCGGCACTTTAGTGCTCGCCGTTAAGGCACTTGGCAACTGGATTAGACCTGCACCAATATATGTTGAGGATCTTACCGGAATAGTTTTAAGGCGCAAAAGATTTCTTACTTCATCAGCGTGCAAATTTGGGCGCCTAGCTTTAAGTATTGCAACAGCTCCAACTACAAAGGGTGTTGCCATCGATGTTCCAGCTCTAAGACGATAACCAGAGGAATTAATATCAGTAGAAAGAATATTAGCTGAGCCAAACTTAGAACTACCTGGAGCAGCAAAATCAATATTAAAACCATGATTAGAAAAACTAGCCTTGGTTCTAGCGTTAGTCATAGCAGCAACAGTGATCACTTCCGGTATAACAGCCGGGCTTGCAATAGTACTTGAATTAGTATTTGAAATATTGCGATTCTCATTACCTGCTGCTGCTACAACTACCATCTCTTTGGAAACAGCTCTGATGGTCTTCGCTAAAGCCTTACTATAACTGGTTCCTGTAAGAGAAAGATTACAAACATCTGCACCTTTTTGGGCAGCGTAATGCAAAGCCTGAATAAGTAAACTCGTATGAGTCTGTCCACTATTAGAAAAAATCTTGAGAGGCATAATACGTGCCTCGGGAGCAACACCAGCTATGCCAATATTGTTACCAGACTCAGCAGCGATGATTCCAGCGACATGTGTTCCATGCCCAATCGCTTCATCCATTGGTTGATGATCATTGTCAATAAAATCAAAACCAATAGAACCTGGTAATACTTCATGACTTTCTAGCTTTTTATTAGCATTGGTATCAAGGTCATTAAGATCCTTGCGACCATCTCGATTTCTATCAGGCACTATAGTATCGTTAACCCAAATATTGTTCCAAAGGTCAGGATGATTATAATTCACACCTGAATCTATCACGGCAACGATCGCACCTTTGCCTCTGGTGTAGCGCCAAGCCTCACTTGTGCCAATCTCTCCTTGACCCCATAAGGCATCATAATCAAAACGCCATTCAGAGCGAGCTTGAGCACTAGTAATATCAGCACCAAAGTCCTCAGGCTTAAAGTTTTTAAGCTTAATCAAGTAATCAGGTTCAACAAAATCGATTTGCGGATCGGCATTGAGCTTTGCCATAAGCGCCAATATTTTTGTACACTTGACTTGTTCTAATTTTCCTTGTGCTGCATCGATCCAATCTAATAACATATTGGCTTTAGGATCAATATGCATCAAATAAATATCCTCCAAACCTTCTTGTAAGCTCAGACCAAGTAATTCTTTTTTGCGCTTGTTCATTTTGCGGCTTGGAATAATTTCGCGCTTATCATGGTGCATCAAGTCTTCAATATTGAGCATTGATTTAAATGAATTCACTTGGAAATTCTTCAAATGAGCTTGTATATGTTTCGATGCTTTTTGTCGGTGATATTGAATTGCAGATTTGTGCTTTACAGTAGTTTTGTATTTAACAATCAAATTGCCCGTGCGAATATCCTCGCAACTAGTTGGCACCGTTGTCGCTTCTGCTTCTGCAAATGCGGCCGGTATTGAGCTAAGCAATAGCAGTACTAGCAGCATTAGATATCCTGCAAAACGACGTTTTGCTAGTGATGTCGAAACAAAAAAAGTCGGAACGGTGCATGACATGGTTGTGAATAAACGCCAAAACAATAAACGTAAAAGTATGACCCATGTTGGGTCTCTTGAGACCCCCACTAGTTCCGTTAGTGGCGATAAAAGGAACTTTCGCAGAAAGTCTATTAAAGTTATGCTTTTTATTTTCATTAATACGAAACTAGGCCTATAAGAAGTCCTTAGCTAATAAAAACGGCTATTTTCTGTAAAACTAAAGCCCGTTATACCCCACTGGGGTATATTTGGCCACCCACGTCTCAACCTTGACCACTTTTCAGGATAAATTCATGCACTTTGCCTGAATTTACCGACAAATAGACTAGGCTATGATCTCAAGAAAAGTGAAAGGCTCAACGTGGGTGTAATATAAGCGTATGGATTTCAATTTTACAGAAGATCAAAAAATGCTCCGCAAAATGTTACGAGACATTGCCGAAAAAGAACTCAAGGAACGTGCCAAAGAAATTGACAAGAGTCATCGCTTCCCTAGAGAGAATGTCGAGCTAATGGCAGCAGCCGGTTTAATGGGCATCACTGTCGATCCTAAATACGGCGGTGGCGGAATGGATTATATCTGCTACTCAATTGCAATGGAAGAACTTTCCAAAGCCTGCGCAAGCACCGGTACTATCATGTCAGCCCACTTATCACTGTGTGCAATGCCAATTCAAGATTGGGGCAATGAAGAGCAAAAAGAAAGATTGCTCAAACCACTTGCAGCAGGTAGCAAGCTTGGAGCTTTTGCACTTTCAGAACCAAGTAACGGTAGTGACGCAGCTGCAATGAATACAACTGCAACAGAAGATGGTGATAATTATATTCTCAACGGCAGCAAAGCCTGGATCACAAACGGCGCAGAAGCTGATGTCTACTTGATTCTAGCCCAAACAAACAAAGAACTCAAACACAAAGGTGTCACCGCGTTCTTAGTAGAGAAAGGCGCCGAAGGATTTAGTTTTGGTAAACCCGAAGACAAACTTGGAATAAGGGCAAGCTCTACTACTCAATTACATTTTGATAATTGCAAAGTACCAAAAGCCAACGTGCTGAGTAAAGTCGGTGACGGTTTCAAAATTGCCATGCAAACTCTTGACGGTGGACGTATCGGCATGGCGTCTCAAGCAATTGGAATTGCCCAAGCAGCTTTTGAAGACTCCATCAAATACGCCAATGTCCGTGAAGCCTTCGGACAAAAAATCTTGGACTTCCAAGCGATTCAATTTAAATTAGCTGATATGGCGACTGATATTGATGCGGCTCGTTATTTAACTTATGCAGCGGCTCTAGCTCATGACAATGGCGAACCCTTCTCGCGCAAAGCGGCTCAGGCTAAATTATTCGCCTCAGAAATGGCAATGAAACACACTATCCAAGCGATACAGATACATGGCGGCTACGGCTACACAACTGAATACAACGTCGAGCGTTATATGCGTGATGCCAAAATCACTGAGATCTATGAAGGAACTTCAGAGATTCAACGTATTGTAATTGCTAAAGCGCTTGAAAAAGAGTATTTGTAAAACTAACTAGTTTCTAACTCTGCGATCTCATCCTTTAAATCACGACTTAAAGAATCACGATCAGCAGGCAGCAGCTCGCAAATTTGCTTCAACGAATCAACTTGATACTTAAGCTCGTCACCCCAGATACAACGACCACCAACCCAAACACGAAGGTTGAAATTATCCTTCAATACAGACAGAACTTCATCACCAGCGGCATCAAAGAGCTTTACAATACCACAATCATCTTCAAACAAAAATTCTTTTTCAGAATCACGTGAATATATTTTTGCCGAGCCCTCAAGAAGAGATTTTATTGGAGAAGTAATTTGGTATTTAGCTTTAGTATCCTGCTCCGGTACTATTTTCATTTGCCTACCATCTACAAATTCAACTAGCCCATAGGTAGAATCATCATCATTTAGAACAGACACTTTGTTCAATAAAACTCTATTTCTATTAGCAAGTCTTAAATCAGGGAGATTGAGTTGAGACTTCCACTTTGGCACTGGGGCAACATGTAACTTATTCAAATTAACTCTAATCTCTATTGAAGAAGCTAATGGTAAACGACTCTCTGTTTTTATACTCTTGTTACGTAAGCTAAGCTGTTTAGCTATAGCAAACTCAAGAGAATCAATAAACGATCTTCCATCAGAGGCTGCTAAATCAGGGGCGAAATCCACCTCACTAGTATATCAAGATAAACAAATTCATGCTGCAGAACTTACCTATGGATAGCTTCCACCTGATATGAGTTTAAGGGCACGCTGAAAAACAAACTCTAAAATCTTCGATCTAAGATTGATCGCAAATCCAGCTTTAAAGGATGTGAAGCTGGTAACAAATCGTCAATCTTGCTAAAAAAATTTGCATAAGTATTATAATCCTGCTGATCAATAAAACAATCCTTAGCATCGTTAACAATCAAGCCCTTCATTATTAGCCTCTTGACACTAAAAAGCTTCATGCCCTCTGAACTATAAAGCTGAACAGCGGCATATTTATCTTCAAACAATAGTTCATCACAAGAATCTTTCAACCATAGTTTCGCTGAACCATCCAATAGAGACCGTAAGATCTCCTTAATCTGAAATTCAGCGGCACACGGATGATCTGTAACAAATTTGATTGATCTACCATTTTTCAAGTGCAAGCTAGTGTAAACTCGATCCACATCACTTGCAACAGTTACACTATCTATTAAGGCTCTATTTCTATTTGCAACTATTCGATCAAGAAGTCCTTTCTTCTTTTCACGTTTCTTTTTAGTTTCAGCTACAGTATGAATCTCTTCAAGATTAGCTCTTATTACCCAAGCTGGGAAAAATGGCATGCGCTTACGAGTTTCAATCTCATAGTCATGTGATTTTGCTTGCCTCTTGCTAGCCGCTGCTACAAAAGATACAAAAGTATCTCCAGTTGATTTGCTTAAATCATTTGCTGGGAACATTAGACTCATTTTATCAAACAAGTTTGATCTATGTCAGACTAGCTAAGTGAAGCCAAGTGCGAATGAAGCTCCCCGATGCAGAGCATAGGGGTATCTACATTTAATCGGGCGCCTGCTGAAATTCCAAATTTCCACCAAAAAGTTCCAAGCACCCGATGCTATTTTTGCTATTATTTAATCACCTCTATGGGTCCAAACCAGTAAATCTTTAGATACGCAGCATAGCTGCGGGGAATTGGACCCAAAGGTGATTAAATAACTAAAGCAATACCTTTAACTTGATCATCATCGTCAGTAGACATAAACACAACTTCACTACCTGTCTCAAGATCTAATTTCTTAGATTTAAGCACTAGCTGAGGTAGCGGGAATAAAACACCACTAAGAAAGCCTTTTCCACCTTCTATAAAAGCACTCTCGTCAGCATCTTTTTCGTGGATATTATAACCAGCATTCCAAAGTCCCAAACCGCCTCTAGCAACTGGCAAACCAACTGTAATAAAATCAATTGTGATTCCAAGTACAAGACCTGCTGTTCCTACAACACTATTACCAACTGCTCTCTTGCCACCAAATCTTTTGGTTCTGATTTTAAGTTGGCGATTAAGATCACGCTTGGTGCCATTTGGAAAAACTGCTTCTGTGATATTGGCTTTAATATATTCTGAACGCATCAATCTTCTGTTTGGTTTGTGTTCTGTAATTGTTGAATACAAAACTGTTGAAGCCGGGAAATTGTCATTGGTTTCAGTAACCTTGAGACTTAATTTCTTGCCATCATAATTTAAAACTTGGAGCTTGAGTCTTGAATTAAAATCTGCTGCTGAAACAACCGATCCTATCAGCGAACTAAGCAAAACTAAAACTGTAAATATTTTTCTCATCTATCGTCTTATGCCCGCCAAACGGGTCCGCATCTCCGAGCTTCGCATTCCCCAGATAAGATCCGACCCGCTGCGTGACATGCGCCACTTTTCAGATAAGTCGACGCATTAACTTAGAATGTGCACTGGGCTGGGCAATCACATTCAGCGTCGACTTATCTGAAAAGTGGCGCATGTCACG
>JABHOV010000004.1 GCA_018695135.1 Candidatus Melainabacteria bacterium
ACTGCTTTGTAATTCTTTTAGAGTTTCAATACTGTTGGTTTGAACACCTTCATCGTAACTAATTATTAAAGACTGAAGGAACTCCTCCTCTTGTCTTTTCAGTTCTTTATCTAAGACCAAAAGGTCTGATTCGTAGGGATTTAGCTCCACTCTTCTTTGGTAGCGAAGCTAGGTTAAGACTAGGTTAATCAAGCAGAATTTGTGAAATTCTTCTTGAAGTAGAATTGACACTACGCAAGAATTCAAGTACCCATAGGTTTAGTTTCTCTGTTTCATAGGACTCAGAGCTTTGATCTTCTCTGACGGCATCAGTGGATCTATTACGAAGATCATCTTCAATGATTTTGAGTGAGTTTAGATGTTCAAAAATCCTTTTGGATTCAGGCATTGAATTGCGCAAAACTGCATTGCATGATTTAGAGAAGCATTTTACGCTTTGTTTGAAATAGTCTTGTAGATTAAGATAGCTGGCATCAAACTCTGGAAGCTTTTCGTGAAGAGTTTCCATCGCTGTTTCTAATTTATAGGCAATGTGTTCAACCTCATTAACCAGTGTGATTTGATGAAGTACTTTGGAGACATCAGAAAGCGAGAGTCTGAGTTTGACAATGCGGCTTAAAAAATCAAGTAAATCAGAACGAAGTTCTTTTTGATATTCCCTGAGTTTTGCGATTGCTTCGAGTTGATCTTTGCCTTGATTTGGTCTAGTGAAGTAATCACGTGACAGCCAAAGCATTTCTTTGACAACGTTTTTGTAGCTCTTGATTGCTTCAACCGAATGAATTAAAAGAATGTCTGCTGATTTAGATACTGAGCTGATTCGCGGGAATACGTATTTGGGTCTTTGCGGATCTTTGTCTTCTGGTACCATCTTGCGGGCAAAAAATTCTAGTTGTTTGATAAATGGAAACCAAACTACTGTAGCAATGATATTAAAACTACTTTGAGCATTTGCTACTAGTCTTGGCGTGTCGCCATCAGGCGTGAAGTATTTAATGAAGTCAATAAATGTCGGCACCCAAAATGCAAAAAGTAAAACACCGCCAACGTTAAACATGACATGAGCTGCTGCTACTCGCTTGGCTGCCGAGCTTGTGCCAATCGAGGCTAGGCACGCTGTTACACAGGTTCCGATATTGGCACCCATTATGATTGGTACAGCTGCTTCAATACTTATAAGGTTTTGCATTGCCAGTCCAATGATGATACCGATACTGGCACTGCTTGATTGAATGAGTGCTGTGAAAACGGCACCAATTAAAATTCCAAAACCTACATGTTCAAGACTTTGCATTATATCCAGGAAGAATTGAGAGTCTCTCAGTACACTCATTGCCGTAGACATGATTTCCAGTCCGTAAAAAATCAAGCCCAGCCCAAGAACTACATACCAAACGTTTTTGGTTTTGGTACGCTTGGAAATTAATTTACATAAAAAGCCAACAGCAATAATTGCAAGTGACCAATGAGTGATTTTGAAAGCCACTATCTGAGCGGTTATGGTGGTACCAATGTTGGCACCGAGTATTACAGCGATACTTCTTTCAAAAGTCATCAACTGTGATTGAACAAAAGATATAAGGATTGAGGTAGTTGCACTACTACTTTGAATAAGTGCTGTAACGAGGGTACCAACTAGGACACCGACCAGTGGACTATTAGTTGCTTTTTCTAGAATTAGTTTGAGGGTATTGCCTGCTACTTTACGTAAGTTGGCGCTCATCATCTCTAAACCAAGTAGAAATACAGATAAGCCGCCCAGTACTGCAAATACGTTTATAACCGAGAACTGCCCTAATTGTTCGCCCATTCAGGGACAAATTCTAGCATGATGCTTTACAACAGCTGAGATTAGAGATATACTCTATTGTTATGAAAAGAACACTTATTATCGCGTTATTAGTTGCATTCACTGCAGGTCCTGTATTTGCTGGTGGATTCTACAGAACTTCCCCAGACAGTGATACTTGCAAATCTTGTACAAAAGATTGCAAGATTAAGTCAGGTCTTGGATGGATTATCAAGCTTCCTTTTAGACTTGTTGCTGCTACAGGACAAGGTCTTTATGGCCTCATCGCTCACCAAGAGCTTGATGGTTTTGAAGACGGCTACAACGCTATCTAGACAACACGACGCATTTAAAACAAACAAAAGAAGGGCCAATTTACTTTGGTTAGTTATCTGCCATATGAAAGATTCGATGAATCAAGGATTTGGCGAATACATCAGGATTATTTCCAGAACGTAGGCCTAAAGGCTTGGCGCAAAGGACATATACCTTATTCTGGGGTATCCAATTTCACCGAAGCATACAAGAAGGCCCGGCTTTTTGTTTCAAATTTGATTTCGCTCCAAGCTCAAGGTACCATTAGGATTCTTGAGGTTGGTGCTGGTTTTGGGGAATTTGCAAAGAACTTTCTCTCTGCGCTTCGTGAGATTTGTGTTTATGAAGAACATGATTTTTTTGAGAGACTGGAATATCACATTAGTGATTTTTCGCAAACCACACTCGATGAGCTTGCAGAGTCTGGGCGCCTGGATGAATTTAAGGAGCTTATTCATTACAAGGTATTTGATGCACTGGATAGATATTCTGGA
The DNA here is from genome assembly GCA_018695135.1 of Candidatus Melainabacteria bacterium. Taxonomy (GTDB): domain Bacteria; phylum Cyanobacteriota; class Vampirovibrionia; order LMEP-6097; family LMEP-6097; genus JABHOV01. The sequence continues at coordinate 2,599 of JABHOV010000004.1, forward strand.
CTTGAGAAGGAGTCTTATGACCTTGTCATGGCCAATTATTTATTGGACCAATTTCCCGCAAGGATTTTCGCACGATCCAAGGGAAGATACTTTGAGAAATATTTAAGTATTGAAGATCCTCAAGCATTAATTGATAGAGAAAAGAGCAAGGGGTTTTGGCTCAGTCGCGGTAAGTGGGTCAAGCGATTGAAAAAACGTCATCGTTTTATTGAACTTGATATTGATGATGAGTTGCCAATGGAGCACCGTGAGATTCTTGAGACTTGTTTTAGACGAGGAAAAGATTCTAGCGTGGTTTATTCCTATGGTTCACTTGCAGCCCTAAGGAATTTTCTGACTTTGTTGAAAGCAAATGGATTGATTGTTTGTTCTGATTTCAATGCTGCCAGTAAACCGGGGATGGATGGTTGCGAGCCTTGTTACTATGGTAATTCAGTTGCGCAAGCGGTCAACTTTGAGTTTTTATTTAAGTACTTTAAGCAGACAGATAAATTGGATGAATTGAAACATCTAGAACAAGGTGAACTTGGTTATCAAATGGCTTTGATTTATGAAGATCCCATCAAACCATTACACACAATGATTTTGACACGTCCTGATTATAGTCAATCACTGGAATTGGGTAGAATCTACCAAAAGGTTTACCATCAGAATTGGTTACTTAGAACCTTGTATAAATTTCTGGTTGAGATGCAATTAGCTTGCTATGTACTTTTATTGTTTATGCTCTTGTATTTGTTCAGTAGTGGAATTATTGGTTTTTTGTGAGACCGCATGAACTAACCAACGTTGGAATTTTTCTGGCTCATCTTCCATTAGTGCATGGCCTGACCATTTGAATAATTCATATTCTGAATTGAGACTAAGTTCGTGCAAACGATAAACTAAGGTGCAAGGTGCAACCATATCAAAACGACCAGCTGCAAAATATATTTTGGTTTTGAGACGGGGGATTTTTTTGAAACTATTCCATGTTTTGACGTGTTTATAAATTTCTTGAAGTACATGAGCATTGGTCATGATCGATGACTTGTAACGCGAACGTAGTTTGGTTTTTTGTAAGAAATCAAGATTGGCTTGAATGATTTCTAATGGTTTACCAAGAAGTATCTCTAGAAAATGACTCATCGGAAAAATTAGTTTTGGAGGAAGACAGGCGGGAATTAATTTCTCGACTCGTTCAGGATAGTGTTCTGCAAAATTAATTGCAACTAAGCCGCCAAAGCTGTGAGTGACAATTGTTACTTTTCGATCTTCAGGGATTCCTAGGTGGTTTAGTGTATCTTTGAGGTCGTGAACGTGAGAGTGGATATCTATTTTGACGTGTGCTTTAGGCTGAGCCATTAGTCTGGTCTCGCCGTGTCCTCGTAAATCAAAGGCTAGGCAATAAAACCCTTGTGCAGATATAAGGTTGAGCTCTTTTAGCCAAACGGTAGCGTCACTGGCACTGCCATGTATGAACAGCACCAGTGGGTCTTCTTTATTACCCTTTTCGTAGTAGTTGAGAATCATGGGCATTCATTATATACCCACGATGCGTCCCACCCACGTTGAGCCTTTCACTTCTTCACAGATAAGATCCCACCCGCTGCGTGACATACGCCACTTTTAAGATAAGTTTTATCCATTGAATGTCTAGACTGCGGCTACCTTCTACCTTCTAGCTTAACCCCCAAGCTAAAACTTATCTTAAAAGTGGCGTATGTCACGCAGCGGGTGGGATCTTATCTGCAAAAAGTAAAGGCTCAACGTGGATGGCGAAAATACCGTGGAATATCTAGACTTGATAGACGAGTTCTTGAGTTATTTCTTAAATTAGTCACGGGTAAGGTAAAAATATATGCCGCTGTGTATAGGATAGCAATGAGTATTTAAATAATGCAATCTGGAGTAAGAACAACTAACGAAACACTTGGCCTTGAGTTTAATCAATCACGGTTCTTGTATCTTGATGATTTGATTCCTTGGTTTGAATCAAACTACAAAGTTTATGAATTAATCAATGATTTTTGGGGTTTAGAAACTAAAAGTAGATTAGTTGCTGTAACTAAAGATATTAAAGATCAAGCATGGAAGGGTTTGGTTGCTGAATGGGATTCTGATACACGCTTGAATGGACAGTTCAGAGTCAATAAGGATCTGATTAAAGGTTTATTGAATTTATCTTTGGGTGAACGAAAAGCCAAGCTCAATCTTGATGGTAAGAGACCTAATTTTAAACTCAAAGACCTCACCAAGCTTGAGATGACTATTTTTGAAAACTTTTTTATTGAACTAGAAAACTTTTGGAGAGACTATTGGAGAGTTGCTGTGCCAAATGCTCATGGCACATTTGTTTACTTAGTTTGGGTAATAGAACTTGATAATCACGAAATTGGTTCAATGGCTATTGGTATACCACCAGGAATTATGCCCAAAGAGCTGCAGCAGGCTTATGAGCAGCCGGATTTCAGGTCAGTGCTTAGTGGCTTGAATATTGAAGTGCCGCTCGATCTGACTGTTGGCAAGAGTAAATTAAAGATAAGTGAGATTCGTGGGCTTGAAGCTGGCGATTTAGTGGTGCTTGAAGATAGTGATATTAGCCATATTCTATGGACGAAGAATGATTTTGAAAAATTATACATAAATCTTTCAATTCCCGGGAAAGATAATCCTGATTACACGTCTATGTATTATGATGGACTAGAGATGTTGAATATGACAGAAGAAAACAATAGTGATGACATTCTAACTGATTTACCTGTAGAGCTTACTGCTCAGTTTAAATCTGTACAAATGCCACTACAAAAAATTATAGAACTTGAGTCAGGTGGAATTTTGCCACTTGGTTTATTGATGGATTCGCAGCTCACCTTGATGGCACCAGGTCAGAAAGCTATTGCCTCAGGAAATTTAGTCATAGTTGGAAATCAATTTGGTATCAAAATTAACAAAACTAAACTCCACGGAAATCATCCCAAAGCTAAATTAAATCAAAAGGCCTTTGACCAAAAACAAATCACGGCCCAAAAGCAACCTGCTTTTGACCAGTCTGCTCCTCCTCAGGCACGGGCTCCTCGTCATCAATCAGCACAAGACTTAGATTTAGATCATGATCTTGAAGAGCTAGGCATTGATCCAAAAGAGTTGGATGATTTAGAAGATCTTTATTAAATAGATTGATAATTTAGAGAGCTAATAGCTATGCCTCTATAATTAAGTTCTTGAACAAGTTTAGTTACAAATTTATTTCTTTGATTTTGACCCTGTGTCTGGCTACTGCTTGTGTAAATAAATTCATCCCTAACAATAAATTCAAAGAACTCAATATTGCAAGTCTCAAAACTGAAACGACATTGCTTAATGCAATTACAAATCAATATGGCAAGCACAAGCTAAAAATCTCTAGTCAGCAAATGAATCAAGCTAGAGCAAAGGCAGCTTTGCTTGATGGTAGTATCGATATTTTTATTGGTGACCTAGTAGAAAGTCCAGGAATTGGCTCTGAAATTATTGCTAAAGATCCGCTGGTGATCGTTACCAACCTTGAGAATAAAATCAATAATTTAAATCGTATTGATCTGCAAAAGATTTTTGCTCGTGAAGTAAACAACTGGAAACCTTGGACCGGCAAAGATCAACCTCTCTTATTAGTTGACCAAGATTTAACTAATCCTGATTACACAGCACTTTATTCTAAGCTGTTTGGTGGCAAGTTGATTCCAGCTCCCGTCCGTGTTGTTACTGGAGCTGAAGAAGTGAGGCTTGCCGTTAGCAAATTCAACAATGCAATTTCCTATCTTTCTTTTCGTGATCTTGATGAGACTATCAAAGCGATCAATATCGATAACTTGCCAGCAAGTAAAACTAATATTGATGAGGGTTACTATCCTCTCTTTCGTGAAGTTAGGCTTTATTATAATCCCAGCAAAATTAAAGTAGCGAAGAAAAAAAGAAGCCTCAAAAAATTCATGAGCTATATATATAATCGCGGGCAAGATCTTGTGATTAGTAATAATTATATGCCGCTGACAGCTGCTGAACGTGAATTGATCAAGATTGATTCTGATCCAATATACATAGGGATCGCAGTGCCACTTGAAGTACCTTACCTCGAGCTTGCTAAGTCAGTTGTTGATGCTGCGAAGCTGGCAATCGAAGATATAAATGAAGAGGATGGTATCAATTCAAGACCGGTAGAATTGATTGTCTGTAATGACAAAGCTAGTGCTGCAACTGCGATTGAATGCGCTAACAAGTTTGTAGCGAGTGAAGTTATGGGAGTGATTGGTCATATGACTTCACAGGCTTCAATTGAAGCTTCTAAGATCTATGTTGAACATGGGATTGTACAAATCAGTCCTGCTTCTACTCATCCTTGGTTCACCGAAAGACCAGGAGCGCGTGGCTATGTTTATAGAACGATTGCTCGTGATGACAAACAAGCTGAGTTGATGGTTGCTCTTTTGGACCAGCTTGGTCTTGAAGCGCCAATTAAGGTCAGCGTGTTTAACAATGGAACGATTTATGGTTCCACCTTGGCGACTTTGATTGAGAATGTAATTATCAAGCAAGGCAAGCACAAACTCCTGGAAATCAAGGCACTTGAACAAGCCGCCGGGCAGTATCACAAAGAAATTGAAGCACTGGAAAGTCAGGTCTTGATATTTATTGGTGAATATGGTGACGCTGCACAAATAGTTAAAGAGCTTGCGCTAAATGCCAAGCAGGATATTAAATTCATCGGTGCGGATGGAGTTTTTAGTCCTGGCTTTATCAAGGAAGCTGGTTTGCGCTCGGAAGACACCTATGTCACAGGAAGCTCTCTGGGAGTGGATTCTAGCTTGACTGATGAATTCGTTAACAGGTTTGAGAATACTTATAAAGTAACAGCTTCCGCTTTTGCAATGAATAGCTACGATGCCACTAATATTTTATTAGAGGCGATTGAAGCTTCTATTGTAAACAAAACTTTAGTCAAAGATCAAATGCACAAAACTAAACACCTAGGTATTACCGGCAAGATTAGTTTTAATGCACTAGGTGATCCAAATGAAGAACGTATGTGTATTTATAAAGTAATCTCAGGCAAGTTTGTTAAGCAATAATTAGAGCATGTTCGGAGATCTCCAGCTGCTGTGTTCTGAACGCCTCTCAAGTCTTGCTAAAGAAGAAGATTTCATTGGTCTTCGATATCGACTATAGCAATGCTGTTAAACAGCTCTTGATGGAATTATTAAGAAGTTACTACTTCAATCAACTCTCTAGCACCCCAGGCCTTTTTGCAAGGAAGCCCTAGTTTAGTTTCAAGTTCTTGAAGGCTCATATCATCTAAAAAAATCTCTGTGCCATCTTTCAGCATTACAGAAGGAATAATAATTAAGTCGCCAAGCATTGCTTTTGGGACATACCTTAGCGCAGAATAAATATCATTGCCTGTCAGTAAGCCGGAGACATTGGTTGTACCCCAGAAAAGTGAATCTAGGCAAATAGGTTTAAGTTCAATACCAGTGAGTGCTTGGTTGATTTTGGAGGAGACTTGGTCGACAATTGGTTTTGACATTGAGCCATTTATCCAAGAAACTTTTTTTCCTATTCCCTTTTCCCTATTCCCTATTTCCAAAGAGCGTAGCTCTGCTTCAACTTCATTTAAAAACAATCTAGTCATTCCGACTCCATCTTCAAGCTGCGGATACTCGCCATAGTAGTTTTGTTCTGGAATTGGGCTATGAGTCATTAAGAACCACTCATCAGAAAGAAATACGAAGTTGGCATGCTTGGGATTTTCTGCTTCCCATTTCTGTACCATGTCTACAACAACAAAAGCTTCGTCAGTGCTGAATCTTCTCAAGCCACCTCTATGAAATTTAGTCAGACCCACTGGCACTACAGCGAGGCTAAGTACAGGGCTATTTTTAAGTGCGTAAAGTTCTTTGATAGTTTGTAGTAGATGCTGGCCATCGTTCATTTCTGGACAGAGTACAACCTGGGTGTGGACTGGGATACCCAGTGAGTCGAGCCATTTAAGTTCGTCAATAATTGCCGGTGATTTTTTGCGTCCGAGCATTTTATTGCGCACTTCTGGGTCTGTTGCGTGCACCGAAACATAAAGTGGTCCGGGTCTCAATTCTTCAATTCTTTTGCGATCTGAGAAACTGAGATTGGTGAGCGTAACGTAACTGCCGTGCAAATAACTTAATCTGAAATCATCGTCACGCAAGTGCAAGCTCTCACGAGTTTGCTCATAGGGTTGATTTTCAATAAAACAAAAAGGGCATTTATTGGCACATTCTTGTACTCCATTAAACAGAGGAGTATGAAACTCTACCCCAAGTACATCATCAGGATCTTTTTCTAATTCAATAATTATTTCTGACTCATCTGGTTTTTTGATTAATATTTCAAGTTCGTCGTTTTGTCTGAACTGAAACTCAAAATCCATGATGTCACGTAATTTGTTTCCATTGATCGCAATGATTTTGTCACCGGGTTCAAGCCCAATTTCTGCTGCTAGTGACCAAGGAGGCACTGCACTAATTTGTGCTGGTGCGGTCACGACCTTAATATCCTTAGAGCTCTCTTTGTCTCTAAGTTTTGAGTGTTCTAACTCATTTTTGTTTATAAGTGTTGACTCCACAGTGTAATCTATATTAGCATATTCGATATTCACACAAGCAGACTCTGGGTTTTATTAAAAAAGACGGTCCCGGGTATCGTCTTTTTTACCAAAAACATATGATTTTTGTAATATCTGGGCTGAGTTTTATTAAAAAAGACGATACCCGGGACCGCCATTTCTATGAGGGGTATAATTTGCTTGTGGTACTTAGTAAAAAAGCCGTTTATTTAGAAAGAGCTCCAGCCAAGATTAATCTCTTTTTGGATATTACTGACAAGCGTGAGGACGAATATCATAATATCAAGACGGTTTTTCAGGCAATTAGCCTTGAAGATCACCTAACTTTTGAAATCACTTTATCCTGTGCCGAAAGCGAAGCAGAGCGAACCGAAGAGATTGAGTTTGAATTAGAGATTGATTCTAATGAAGAGTCTGTTCGGGCCTTGGGGCTTAGTAATCTAGTGAGTAGAGCCGTTGAATGCTATTTTGCCAATTTCCCTTGTGAAGACAAAGCAGATTTGCTTGATTTGGTTTCAAGTATTAATTTATCGATCTTTATAGATAAAAAAATTCCGATGCAAGCTGGACTCGGTGGAGCAAGTGCTGATGCGGCAGCGACCCTAAGGGCACTAAATACTTTTTTCTTTGAGAATTTTGATTGCTCATTGAGTGAAAATGAATTACTGAAGATTGCTTTGCAACTTGGTTCAGATGTGCCTTTCTGTTTGCAAAGTCTCAAACAAAGTCGAGTTTACGCTGAGTCGCGAGGTGAGGATTTTAAAAACTTAACTGGTAATTTTGATTTTGATAAATACAGTGAAGTGATATTGGTCAAGCCAAGTTTTGGGATTGCAACAGCAGAGGCTTATAAATTACTTAGCGCGAGACTTCCAAGTCAAAGAGCTAAGCTCGGATTCTATAATATTTTTGAAACCGTTATATTTGATAATTACCCAGAGCTAGTTGCAATTAAATTACAACTACTCAAAATAGGCTGTGATCAAGTGCTACTTAGTGGATCCGGTTCAACAATGCTTGGTTTTATTAATAAAGAAAAAAATCTTAAAACTATTCATGGCTTAGCCAAGGAGACTTTGCCTGACTGCTCTGTATATCAGGCTGAATTTCACCAATCTGTCGTGACCTGATCCGAATTATTCGCTATACTGTATACTTTTATCGTTAATGCTCTTTAATTAAAGACAGTTAACACTAAAGGAAATCACAATGCAGTTCATCAAAGACAATCTTAGAATCATATTAGTAATAGCGGTAACAATATTTGCTTTTAAAGGCTTGGTCCTTATCGACCGAACCAGTACGGAGCCAAACTATGACAAGTTGAAACAACAACTAGTTTATAGCAAGCCAAATTTTCATGTTTTCACCAAGCTCAAACTTGGTTTAGATTTAATTGGTGGTTCACAGTTTGAATTTCAAGCCAGAACTACACCGCAGGTTCCTGTAATTACTCCTGATGTGATGCGTGGTTTGGTTAAAGTTTTTGAGAATAGAGTTAATGCCTCGGGTACAACTGAAGCTGTAGTACAGCAAGTTGGCAAGAATAGAATTCTTGTTGAAGTACCAGGTGCTGATCCTGCCGCAGTTAAAAGAAGGCTACTTAAAACAGCCAATTTAGAATTTAAAGAACTTAAGTCTGGTACCGATGAAGAACAACTTTGGGTTGGTACTGGAATCACTGGTGCTGATCTCAAGCGAGCTTCTGTCAGTACTGATGGAGTTGGTTCTTGGGCTATTGATTTTGAGCTCAAACCACAAGCTGCCAAGGCTTTTGGTGACTTAACTTCAAGACTTATTAACAAGCCACTAGGTATTTCCCTTGATGGCAATATCATTTCTTCACCAAATGTAAGAAGTGCAATTACTGCTGGTTCTGGACAAATCACCGGCAATTTTACAGTAGAAGAAGCGCAAGACCTTGCAGTGCAGCTTAACGCTGGTGCTCTTCCTGTACCTGTTAAAATCCTACAAGAAAGATCTATCGGTGCAACTCTCGGACAAGAATCAATCGAGAAAAGTTTTACAGCTGGTCTTTGGGGCTTCCTTGCTGTCATGTTATTCATGATTCTTGTTTATCGTTTGCCAGGTTTGGTAGCGGCTGTTTCGCTTAGTATTTATGTCTTACTTGCTTTCTATGTTTATCAAGACAATGTAACTCTGACACTTGCTGGACTTGCTGGTTTTATTCTTAGTATTGGTATGGCTGTTGACGCTAACATCTTGATCTTCGAAAGAACCAAAGAAGAAATGAGCCAAGGCAAGTCTGTGTTTATTGGTTTGCGTGATGGTTTTGATAGAGCTTATACAAGTATTTTTGACTCAAACATGAACACATCAATGGTTTGCTTGATCTTGATTATCTTTGGAACAGGGATTGTCAAAGGCTTTGCGATCACTCTGCTGATTGGTGTTTTACTGAGTTTGGTTAGTTCTTTGTTTATTACCAAGACTTTGATCTTTACTATCGTTAAGACCTTTAATATTAAAGAGACTGCTCTGTTTAGATAGATGTCAGTGCCGAGAAATATAAATTGCATGATTGTCCCAACAGGGATTGGTGCTGCTATTGGCGGCTATGCTGCAGATGCGAACCCGGCTTGTAAGTTACTGGCTAAGGCTTCAGATATTTTAATTACTCATCCCAATGTCGTCAACGGCGCTTTGCTGACGGATATCCCTAGCAACGTTGTTGTAGTTGAGGGATATTTACTTGATCGTTTTTTTGCAAATCAAATTGCTTTGCGCCTTGGAGTGAAGCACAAGATTGCTGTTGTCGTTGACGGGGCTGCCACGCCTGAAGAGCGCTTATTGACGCAGACTTGTCTTGATGCTGCGACTGTTGTTTATGGTTTGGATATTATTCCGGAGATTTTTTATACTGACGAGCCAATCGACGCTAATGATTTGATCAAGATTGGTAATCCGAATACTTTATTCGAGGCTTGTGATAGAGCGCGAGATGCAGGTGCTACTGCTTTTGCCTTGCTCGCTGTTCTAGACGAAGATCCGCAGTCTCAAGCAGCTCAGGATTATTCTAAAGCACAAGGCTTTGATCCTATTGGTTCTATTGAAGCGAAGATTTCACACTTGGTCTCGCAAGTATTTCTATTGCCATCTGCTCATGCTCCAATCGTGCGCAGCAAAACAAAAACTAAACTAGAGTCGGTTGCACCAAGAGTTGCAGCTGAATACTTAAGCGAGAGTTTTTTGGCTTCTGTCTTTAAGTGCTTGCAAGCTGCGCCGCAAATTATCCCGCTTGAATCTAATTACAAAATTTTGAGCACTGGTTACACCAACCCCGCTGAGCTTGGTTTAAGTCGCAAACCTGGTGACCTTATTATTCATGACGTGGCCAACTTGGTCGTGCCTTATGATTGTTGTAATGGAGTGCCAATGATTGAGTGTTGGAAACATGAGGTCGAGCTTTTGTGTGTCAAGAACAACACCACTGACTTGGATGATACCGCTGATATTTTTAATATCCCGCATAAGCTGATGAATAGCTACCTTGAAGCGGCTGGTTACTTACTTGCAAATACTAGGGACAATCAATTTATTCAAGCTGAGCCGATCCTCGAGCCCATTAAGCTAAAATCATAGACTAATGCCAATTATTAAGGAATCAAGTTATAAAGCGCCGTGGGTTTATCGAAATCCACATCTTGGAACGATCATTCCATCTTTATTGAGAAGGCGCGCCAAAGTCAATTACAGTAGAGAACGAATTACAACTCCTGATGATGATTTCTTGGATTTGGATTGGTCTAAAACTAATAGCAAAGAACTGGCTATTGTTTGCCATGGACTTGAGGGTAGTAGTAAAAGTCCCTATATTGGTCATGCTGTTAAAAGTCTCAACCAAGGTGGTATTGATGCGATTGCTATGAATTATCGGGATTGTAGTGGAGAGCCAAACAAGCTGCCAAAGTCTTACCATAGCGGCAAGACTGAAGATCTTGCTTTGTTGATTGATCACGTGCAGGCAAATTATGACACTATTTATTTGATTGGTTTTAGTATTGGTGGTAACTTGGTGCTTAAGTATTTAGGCGAGCAAGGAAGTTCGGTGCTGAACAAAATCAAGTTGGGGATTGTCTTTGCAGTGCCCCTTTGTTTAGAAGCTTGTGCTCGTCAGCTTGCAAAATATGAGAACATGATTTATATGAAGTATTTTTTGTATCAATTGCACCGCAAGATCAAGAAAAAGATGAAAATTTTTCCTGGTTTGATTGATGATAGAGACTTCTCTAAGATCAAGAGTTTTTATGATTATGATAGAGCTTACACTGCTCCCTTAAACGGCTTTAAGGATGAGTATGATTATTGGGCTCAAGCGAGTTGTAAAAATCATTTGAATGATATTAAGGTATCGACCTTGATTGTGAACTCAATTGATGATCCATTTTTGGCAGGTGATTGTTATCCTATGAAAGATGCTATGCAGAATGAAAATATTTTTCTTGAGACTCCAGAACATGGTGGTCATATGGGATTTGCGTCTTGGGGAGATATCTATTGGTGGCAAGAGCGCATGATGGAAGTTATTCTTTCGATAGACTTGCTTTAAAGTCGGAATTGTCTCCAAAAGCAACACGAGCGTTTTGCTCGGTTGCTACATTTTTTTGATCGGTCTGTACATCGAAACTTAGTTTCGATACAGCCCTAGCGCAGTCTTCGGCAAATAGGCACCCAGAAGTTTTGGTTTCCAGAAGTTCTGGGTTTTGCTATATTCATCCAAGCTCGTGAATTGATAATCATAAAGCAATGCTCTAATATATTTTGGTGCTTTATCTGGGAAAGGATTAGTTTTAATTAAGTTGATCACTTCTTTTTCATTGTTCAGTAGTCGTCCGATCAATTGCATAAACCAAGGACTGGGTCTTGGCTTTAAAGCAGCAAACCACATCTGCCAATCAAGTCTTGGTTGGTGAGGTGCTACTTGTCTTGGACACTCTTGAGGATTTTGTGGTTTGTATTTGAATTCATATTCTTGCCAGTCAAGATCTTCGTTGGCTCCTTGGATGATGATCTCTTTACGGCTTGTTGTCATATTGGCAAATAGCCCATAGGCGTTATTAATAAAATAGTAACGTAAAGGTTGTATCAGTGGACTGACTTTGCGTACGACTGCTAGTCTGGTTTTGAGCTTGATTGGTGATCGTGAGAAGATAAAATAGCAATCAAGAAAGATAGTTAAAACAGCAAATGCGATGATTAGTACTTTAATTAGTTTTGTGCGCAATCTATGACCGGGATCAATAGAACTTACGCTATCGAGTCTATTTTTAATAAACGAGCTAATGATTTCTAATGAGCCACTTACAGTCCTTACGTTACTAAGTTGCATTTCAAGCGACTCCGGAATCAAGCGTTTGATCGTTGAATCATCAAATAACCAAAGACACAGAAAAATACTTAGTATATTAAAGAAGCAATAGTTGCCGGTCATGATGATGATTAATTGAAGAGCCATAAATCCCCAAGCTGCCAATTCTCTTAGATTCTTTCTACAGAAAATAAAGAAAGGAAATAGGAGTTCAATGACAAACATGATAATGATGCTGAGCTTGTGAAACCAGCTTGGTAATTGATGTATAAGGTAGCTGAGTGGATTAGGAAGAGGTTGTGTGTAGTAATGAAAGTCAAGTGCTTTGAGACTTGACCAAGTTGGATCGTTGCTTGAAATCTTGACTAAGCCAGACATGAATATTAATTTAAATAATAGAAGTCGAAACAACCACTTGAAAATATTGGAAGCAAATTCATTGGTTTTGAAGAGGCTAAATAAACTGGTTAGAAAACCCACTTCCAGTAATAAAACATCCCACTGGAAACTCAAGAAATCTCTACTGGTATTCACAAAAGAAAGATAGATTAAGTAAAGTGTTAGTAGTGAGGCAAATTCAACAAGGTCGAGTTCGTTTTTTTGCCTTCTTATAACTAAATAAAAAGAGACAAGGATCCCCAGTAAGCACGCCATTACCATGAAGTTGTCGCTCGAATCAAACCAGAAAATACTTGGTATGTTGAAAAATCCTAGGCTTTTAGTTTTGAGTATTGTAAGATACTCAGTTGCTGGTAATATACCTGTAGAGCCAATTAAGCCTTTGATTTGTGAAAGTAGCGATGCAAAGGCAAGTAAATAACTAAAGCCTAGTGAGCGAATGAAGAGGTTTTGAACAAGGGGGTTCATATAGTTATTATATAGTAAACCAATGAAATCCGTAACTACACAGCTAACCTGATATTAATCGTCTTTGGGTTTAATTTCCCGCAGCTTGCTGCGCACAACGGAAGGAATTAAACCCAAGTAGACGATTAAAAAACAACACAAAATTTCTAAATCATAGTACCCGGCAGGATTCTCACCAGTACGTCTTTTGAAATGACACTCCTCCAGGCGAATTCATTTTTCGAGCACAGGACTCTCAAAATGATTCTTGGAGCCTCTTCATTGTCAAAAGAGTACGGTGAGCAATCCCTGCTCCTTTACAGCACGGTTACCTGAGTAGTCACTAAAATCCTAGCAAGTTGAGTTAAGACCAGAACACGAAAGACTTTCTTCTTCTTTTATAGTAACCCAATAAAGTCTTCGAAATTCTGGTAAAGTCTTTGAGCCATTCGGATTGAGGTTGCCTATTAGTTTTGCTAAGCAAAACAACAAAAACCCCTTCTTAGAGGGATCTTTGATCCCAGAATGGGGTATGCATGTTTCTATAATCTAGAATGAAAAGACGACCATTCTATGGTCCGAGGGCGAAAAGAGCTTTAGCAAGAATGAAGAAGACTTTATTGGGTTACTATACTATAAATACTCTTCTATTCACTAGTGCGTAAAGATGCAGCAAATTCTTTTGCATCAAATGCTGGCAATGAACAAGCATGATTGACGCAGCTGAATGCAGCAGCCTTGGGCAGTTCTGGGTAATCAACGTCGTGATTGATTAATTTGGCTTCCTTAGAGTCATACCACTCTACTCTAATGTAGTCACTTGGATAAGTTAAAGCTATCTCAAATAATTCCTTTGCTTTTTTGTCTTTCTTCGAGCCTACAATAGTAAAGTGAATGGGGTCATCAGCTAGTTCATTATTTAGTAATAGGATTCCTGGTTCTGATGGTCCACTTTGGACGATACTGTCACTTGCTAGGTATTGCATGATGTATTTGGCTTGGTCTTTGACTGCTTCATCACCAAGGTAGTGAGAGATCTTGTTAAAGAAGCGGGCAAGTTTGATGTTTTCATCTAGAAGTGGCACGGGTTTGAGTATTGAGTTGAGTTTCGAGTTTGCGGTTCTTGTTGTTTTATTGTCAGAAAGATAACCAGGCTCATCAGCTCTATGATTTTCAATAATATATTTAGTTGTTGCTTGAGCTTGAAGCAAATATTGCTGCTTGGCTGTTGTTTCATAAAGAGCAAGTAACGCTCTTGCCATAAATAAATTATCAGAAAGGAAAGAAGCTCCCTGACTAGCATGGCTATAAGAGCCATCTTGCTTTCTATGGCTTTGATTGATTGATTCTATGGCTTTAATGGCACGCTGAAGGATCTTTGGATCTTGTTTTGTTCTGTAAGCTAATGCCAGCGCTTCAATGATGCGACCATTCTTGTCGGCATAGATATTTTTGTCTATGCGAGGAATGCCTTTGGCTCTTCTTGCTTTGTCATTAAGTGAAAAATAATCTGTAGCTTTTTGTCCTTGGACTAGATCAGCGTCTTGGCTGGTGTAAAAACTATTCTCTGGACTAGTGAAGAACTTATCAAGGTATTTAATTGTTTGATCAATTGCCATCGTAAATTCTTTACTAGGTTCTTGTAATTGCGCTAGTGAGTAGATACGCAAATACTCAGCTTGAGTCCGGGCTAGTTTTTCGTAGTGAGGACTGTTCCAGTCATAGTGGGTTGAGTATTGATAGAAGCCGCCCCATGCCGGATCAAGTAGTGCTAGAGCAGCTTTGAGAGTCAAAAGGCTATGCTCTTTGGCAATTTGGGCATTTTTAGTATCTGTTCTAGCAAGAGCCAGCCCATATTCAATAGTGTCTCTATCGACATATTTTTGTGCAGTTTTTAGCCCGCCTTTTTTGCTGTCGAGGCTGTTTAAGTATTTATTTTCTAGTGCTGATCTATTCTCATCGCTTAAAAAACTTATTTTGGAATAATTTATCTTAGAGTTGAAGTCCTTATCCGGACTAGGATCTTTGATTTTGCTTTCTAGCAATTTGATCATTTCACTCGCTTCAATATAGCCAGCTCTTTTGACGATCTCTCGTCCTTGTGAATTAAACAAGATGGTTGCTGGCCAGCCGTAATTCTTATAACGATTAGATAAACCAGCGTTGGAGTTCTGGTCTATAGAAACACTAATGAACTTATCGTTGAGCAGTTTTGCTACTTGCGGGTCGCTATAAGTCTCAGCTTGCATTACGTGGCACCAGTGGCACCAAATTGCTTCAAGACTGAGTATGATCAGTTTGTTTTGAGATTTAGCCTCTTCAAAAATACTGTCATCCCACTTATGTTTCCAGTCTATGTTTGAACTAGTGTGAGTTTCTGTTGCTATCTCTGGAGCAATTGTTGGTTTAGAGCAAGAAACTAGACTTAGGGCTATGATAAAAATACTAAAAAAGCGCATTGTTAGCTTATTTTATCATGGACGAAATTAAGGCGTTCCTGGCTTCAATACTCAATGGATGCAGTGGCTGATTCTTCCCCAGAACATATTTGATCTTGGAATTCATGGCTTCAAGTAGAGCTTGATCAAGGCTTTGACCACTTAAGACTATCTCTCTGAGTCTGTCGAGTTCTGGATTATTGCCGCGAAGTGGTTCAAGCATATCAGCCAAAAATAGTATCTTCGAACTATCGTACATCTCAGTAGAACCGAGAGTATGATCACGCACTGCGTGACTTATTTGTGGATCAAGTATCTCGTACTCCTCTTCAATCCAAGCAGCTCCAACCCTGGCATGTAAAATATTAGGATGAGCTTCATCTTCTGGGTAGATTTCTATTTGATAAAACTCAGCAAGCTCAAGTAGTTCTTCATTCTTGAGTTCTTTGCAAGCATCGTGTAGCCATGCTGCAATTTCTATTTTGGTAATTTCTGCTTCAGTTAAATTATGGGCTTGAGCAAAACGAATTGCAGTCTCTGCTACTGATTGTGTGTGTTGAAACCGATGCTCTGAGAGCCTTTGCTTGAGATCTTTTTGGATTTGTTCTAAGTCGTAATTCACAGTAAGCCAGTGATTCCTATATATAAGTAGAAGATGC
>JABHOV010000003.1 GCA_018695135.1 Candidatus Melainabacteria bacterium
CTTTATTATACGCTAGCAGCAAGAAACTGCTCCCTTTGCGTAATAACACGTATTACGCCCAAAGGGTAAATTTAAATAAGACGCAAGTTTATGAAGTAATTAGCGTGAGATTAGGCGTATTGCCTATGTGTAATACATAATCAAATTAATCTTCTAGCTATAGCCTTTTAAGGGTCAAATTTGCTTCTCAGCTAATAATAATTTCTTTATCTTTACTCGCAGCAAGCACAGTTTGCAAATATCTACCTATTTTTTTTATTAAAAGCTTACTGCTAGAGCTTTTATCATCGCTTAATCTATGTATCGACTCGTCTTTGGGAATGTTTAGCGCCTCTATAAATTCAAGCATCGTCGATGCTGGTTGAGCTAAAATAGACCTCATATGAGTTTTTTTAAGAAGTTTTCGAAAAATATTGGTATCGATTTAGGAACTGCTAATACATTAGTCTACACGGCTGAGGGGGGAATTATCCTGAGAGAGCCAAGTGTGGTTGCTGTTAACCGTGATACTGGTGATGTTCTTGCCGTTGGTGAAGAAGCAAGAGCAATGATTGGCCGAACGCCAAGTCATATAATCGCCACCCGTCCACTAAGAGATGGTGTGATTGCAGATTTTCGCCACGCCGAAATGATGCTCAGATATTTTATGGAAAAAGCAACTGGCAAAGGCGCGTTCAAACCATTGAGCAAACCTAGAATCGCTATTGGTATCCCAAGTGGAATTACCGAAGTTGAAAGAAGAGCCGTACGCGAGGCTGCAGAAAATGCAGGTGCTGGTCAAGTATTTTTAATTGAAGAACCAATGGCTGCAGCAATTGGTGCTGGACTTGCCGTCGCAGATCCAATCGGTAGCATGATTGTTGATATCGGTGGTGGTACAACTGAAGTAGCTGTTACTTCTCTTTCTGGAATTGTAATTTCAGAAAGCGTGAGAGTTGCTGGTGATGAATTAAACGAATCAATCGTCACCTACATGAAAAAAGTTTATAACTTAGCAATTGGTGAAACAACTGCTGAGATGGTCAAAATCAAGCTAGGATCGGCTTTCAAGATCAGTGATGTTTTTGATGAAGATCAACTTGAAGTGAGAGGACTTAATTTACTTAATGGCTTACCTCGTACTGTTTTGATTAGCAGACCAGAAGTTAGAGAAGCAATGTCAGAGCCGCTTCAAGCAATTGTTGATTCAGTAAAACGCACTCTTGAGAGAATTCCTCCTGAACTAGCTGCTGATGTTTATGATCGTGGAATTGTTCTTGCTGGTGGCGGGGCATTACTTCCAGGACTTGATGAAATGATTGCTCATGAAACAGAAGTGCCTGTGCATATTGCTGAAGATCCACTTTCCTGTGTAGTACTTGGAGCCGGTAGAGTTTTACATGACAAAGCACTTAGAAGAGTTTTAGATTTGGCTGGGGACCCATCATTTGCTTAGTCTCGATAGTTCTAAATATCGATTACCTTCACTAAGAACTGTTCTAATTCCGTTTTTGATCGCAGTTGCGTTGCTTTGGGTTTTTAATAGACCACTTACTGCTGTGACTTTGTTTTTATACAACACAACAGGTTCGTTTCTAAGTACTAATTATGAGAATTTGAAACAAAGTAGAAATGAGACAGCGAGTTTACTTGCCAGTAAAGAGCTTGCGGCCAATTTGGATTTGGAGAATAAAAGCCTGATGGTTGAGAATAATGCCCTTAAGGCAGTTGAAACTAAATTGCTTGATTATCAAGCTGCACTTGATTTTAAAACCAATTTTGCTTACAAAACCATTTTTGCAGAAGTCGTAGGTAGAAGCCCAGACTCTTGGCATAAACAAATTATTATTAACAAAGGATCTAAGGACGGTATTGCTGTTGGACTTGGAGCACTTACTGAGCGCGGGATTATTGGTCAGGTAACCAAAACGGCTCCGCACAATTCAATTGTGCAATTGATTTTTAATCCAGAATGGCGTATGGGAGTCAAGATTGCTAGACTTAATCAATATGGAGTACTGGGTGGCAATCACCCTCAACCAGCGTCTTTGCAGTTTATTACTGTTGACTCGGCCGTTGAACTTGGTGATGAGATTGTGACATCAGGGATTTGCATTGATACAGACAATTGCCCTTACCCAGAAAACTTTCCGGTGGGCAGAGTCGTTGAAGTCAAAAGAGACCCTAACGTCGTTGACCTTGTCGTCAAGGTAGATTTTTATGAGGACTTAAGTTCAATACGCGAAGTATTTATTCTTAATCACAAATCAGGAGAGAACAGTTGAAAACAATAAGTATTAAAGAACTTGCTTTTAAAGCAGCGCGTCTTGGAGAAGACAAGAAGGCAAAGGATACAGAGATTTTGGATATCACCAAGATTTCAGAAGTTGCTGATTACATTATTATTGCGTCTGCCTCTAGTAAGGCACAGCTCAAAGCAGTTGCAAGTCATATCGAAGATAGCTTAGCTAAAGAAGGTATGGAGCCAGCGATGCGTGAGGGTAAATATGGCGACCAATGGTTTTTACTTGACTACTTGAATGTAGTTGTTCACATCATTGATGAGAAGGCAAGAGAGTATTACAATCTTGAAGAGCTTTGGGCGGGGGCTGATTTTCTTCCTCGTGATGAATGGGCAGAAGAACTCAGCTAAATTTGACATAAAAACAAACGCCTGCCGCCATCAGTATTAAACCAATGATGCGTGTCATGTCTATGGGGATTTGTGTGGCGCCAAAGGCGCCTGTATGATCAATAACTGCTGAAGAGATTAATTGACCCAAGAGTATAAAAAATATTGCATTACCAAGCCCAAACTTGGGAGTGATCCAGGTGATGGGCAGTATATAGAAAATAAATATAACTCCAGCAAGGAAATAATAAAAAGGTAATTTAGGTAGTTCCAGGTTTGATAAAGAAGCTTGAAAAGGAACTAGCGTAAGAATCGTTAAACTTGCAACTACTAATAAAACAACAACGGCTAAAACAGGGCTCTTGAGAGCGATTCCGAGCTTGGCATTCAAGCTTGCCATAATTGGTATACCGATACCAGC
This sequence comes from Candidatus Melainabacteria bacterium, assembly GCA_018695135.1. Lineage (GTDB taxonomy): Bacteria > Cyanobacteriota > Vampirovibrionia > LMEP-6097 > LMEP-6097 > JABHOV01. The sequence continues at coordinate 3,033 of JABHOV010000003.1, forward strand.
GAAGAGCATGATAGTGGCATAAACTATCGATTTGTCCATGGCTTAAAGCCCAGCGCCAGCTGCAGCTAAATGATTAACAGTCGCAATACCAATATAACTTAGAACTGCAAAAACAACGATACCAATCAAGCTAACAGCTTCTTGGGATTTTTTGCCGATTGTGATTCCCCAAGTGATGCAAAAGCCCCAAAGACCATTTGCGAAGTGATAGTTAATACTAAGAAGTGAAATCACATAGAACCAATAAACGCTAAACGGATTGACGTAAGGAATTAGTGGTAACCAAGATATAGTCTCGGTACCAGCAAGTGTCTTAGCGATGTAGTTGTAATCAAGATCATGCACTGTTTTGAATTGCATGATGTGATAGTAGATATAAACCATTGCCCATATTCCCGTGGCGCGTTGTAGAATATATCTGAAATTCTCTAAGCCAGGACGCTTCATGTGATTAGGTTGCGCCGTTGAGCAAATTATAATTCCGTAAATTGCATGAAAACCAATTGGAATAAATAGCACCAACCATTCGACATATTCAACGAAAGGAATTTCTCTCAGGAAATTAATTATCGCATTGTAATTGTCGGCACTTGTAAGAGCGGTGCTGTTTGCAAAAAGGTGAAACATTAAAAATCCACCGATTGGCACGATACCACTCAAGGAGTGAAGTCTTCGTAGCCAAAAATTGTCTTGCAAGTTATTAAGGTTCATTAAAAAAATTATACTCTATCTAAGCGTAACGAGAGATCTTTGACAGAATATCTTGAAAGCTCATCAAAAACTACAATTGCATCTTCTTTATTTTTATAACTTGGACCGATTTGCACTGTGAATTGACTGCCATCTTTGATGACCTTTAGTTCTACACCAAGTTTGCGAGCTAGTCGTAATCTATAACGCTCTGCAGTTGTTGCATTCTGGAAGCTAGAACTCGTGATTACCAAACCTCTTGTTGAAGCAGCTGCAGTTCTAGCCTTGGTTTTGTTCAAGCTGCTGACTTTATCACCTTCATGATTAGTAAAGAATGAAAATAAAGCATAGCCAACAATTAATAGAGTGATCAGTACAAGCCCTGGCAATGCTGCTTTGAGATAGTGTTTGATTTGTATTTTGTTCTGAGGAGCAGGAGCTTTTTTCTCCGCCTGGATAGGCTCTTGTTGATACTCAGGCTCTTGTTGAATGGGTTCGGCATGTTCTAATAGTTCACCGATTGTAATAGGTCTGATACCAAGCTTGGCACTATCCTGATTGATAATGCTGTTGGCTAGTTTTATTCTATTTAGTTCTTCTATTAATTCCACTGAAATTATTTTAACTCGCTTCGCTATCTGAGTGCTGAAGCTTAAGTATAACCCAATTTTCACAAAAACAAGCATCGCGTATTACACATTGTGCTTTATTGCCTGGGTTATTATAAGGACAGGCTGAAAAATGAATTTTTTTTGGTGTATCCTTAAAGAGTATGAGAATTATTATCACATTGAGCCTAGTTTTCTTCATGAGCCAGCCTGGTTTAGTTGAAGCAAAAAACAAATGCACAGAAGAATACACAGAGCTGGTTGATCTGGTCGCTGATCCAGAAAAATACTTAGGTAAGAAAGTAAATATCAAGGGTGATTTTTATTCCTTCGGTAATTTGCCACTTGATTACAAAAAAGCTATGCGATCTTCCAAAGACTATATTGGTTTGATATTGGCAAGACCAGACCAAACAGACATCCCTTTAGTAGAGCTGAAACTCGTTGCACCATTGAAATTATTTAAAGAAGAAAATATTAATATGGAACATGATAACGATGTTGTTTTTAGAGCCAAAGTTTTTGCAATGGTGCTTGGCGAGCCTTGGCTTGATGTTACCGAAATAGAGGTTGTATCAGATGATGGCTAGAACTAGTACTACTGCAATAGATTTCACGGAGCTTAGATTGCTTCCTGGTTTGGATGGTTTTGTTCACTTTGACCCAGAGGGAGATGTGATTCAAGCCAAACTCGAGAATAATTCTCAGATATTAGATTTAAGAAAGACCTTGACCAATATAATTAACTCACAGGAACCATTGGCTGCTATTACTAGTAGGCTAATGCTGACTGACAAAGGAGTTATGCAAGTATTAAGTTTTGGGACTTCTTATTTGATAGTGCTCGCTGGGCATAAATCACCAGTGGATGTCACTAAATTGACCACCATAACCGATGCTTTAATACAAATGCCACACTAAATCTGGGTATAAGTTCAATAGGAGAAAGAATGAAAAATTTACTAACTTTATTATTAATTATTTTGCTAAGTGCTGGGAGCTTAAAAGCCCAGGATCTTTATCAAGCTCGAGCAAGTTATGTGCCAGCAGGTACTCCGATCAATGTTAGTCTCAACCAGACTATGAGCTCTGAGTTTACCCAAGTTGGTGAAACATTTACAGCCGGTTTGGCAGGTCCGATTTATGCAGGTTCAAGTATCATCGCTCCTCCTGGATCACAAGTGCAAGGACAAGTTGTTGCCGTAGAACCCGCTGGTAGAACAGGAAAGCCAGGTTATATGGATATGAGATTGATTGCCATTATTACTCCTGATGGTAGACGCATTCCTTTATCTGCGACTATTGATCAAAATTCTTTTAAACTTTCAGCAGATGGCGGTAGAACTTCTAACTTTGTGAAGACTACTGCAGTGGGTGCCGGTACTGGTGCTCTAGCTGGTTTAATTGGCGCTTCTATTAGTGGTGGTAAGAAAGGTAAAGCTGCTGCAATCGGTACTGGAATTGGTGCTGGTGGTGGGCTTTTGGCTGGTGCTTTTAGAAAAGGACAAGAATTTGTTATAAGAAATGGTACTGTATTGCCTTTTCGTTTAGATCAAGCTATTCAAGCTTCTGCTCCAGCTGCGCAAGTTCAACAACAAAGCCCTGGTGCTTTTGCTGATCCTAGTTA
>JABHOV010000039.1 GCA_018695135.1 Candidatus Melainabacteria bacterium
AGATCTAACTTATAATCAAATTCTACAAAAGAAGAAATAAGAGGTAACAAAAATCTAGTGAGATAATTAGTCTTTGACTTAAAACAAGTAGCGGTATATTGAGTTTGATTTTCTAATTCAGCGAGAACATCTTCCGAAAGTTCTAAACCAGAAAGCTCTTGAAAAAATAATCTCAAATCCACTGGTTCACTCAATCTTAGTTCACGAGAAGGACTCGCAGCAACTGCAGCAAGAACCTCTTCGTACAATGTTTTAATAGCAGGGATAGGCTTAATTGCATCTATATGACTAACAGCTCTTATGCATTCTGTTAACTTGGTTTCATCCTTGCTATTTTGATTAAGAAGCAGATATTTCAGATCATTATTAACTTTGGTGAATAATGACTCAGACAAATTATTCATTCTTGATAAAGGCACAATTAAGGCCTCGACTAATTGGTCACGACTATACTGTTTTGCAGTAAACCTACCTTGATTAAGATGAGTTAAACTTTGAAACACAGTTACACATCGATCATCGACTTTAGCCTTCGCTAAAGATTTATATACAGACAAGGTTTCATTTCTGTCGTATTGAACCTCATTATCCGGACAAAGATCTGCCACGCAAGCATGAATTAATTTATCACTAGGACAGCAAAGTAAAAATCCCCGTAATTGTTCTTTGCTTATTAACTGAGCAGTAGTTCCCTGGGCAGCTTGAATAAAACGTCCATAAAAGTCATCTACTATATTGGATGAGATTGCAAACTTCTTTCCTCTTTCACGTTGTCGGTCCATAAACCACTGTAAAGGACCAGTAGGTGAACCTGATCCTGAATCGCCATAATCATCTGCGGGCATTTGATAAATTTGTGGTCGGCTAATAAACATTCTTATGCAGACTAGAGTTTATCATGAGTCAATTACATGACTCGCATTATATGAGGGGCCGCGTCTGCTTTTTTCATGTGAAGCATCCTTTTAACGATTTTGTTATTATCTGCTAGAATAGTGAAAGATACACAATATGATAGAAGCTTTGAGAAATACACCAGATGTCCCCATCGAATTATCTGACTACTATTACGTAGCCCCTGAAGGGGCTGATGCAAAATGCAATTTGGGTCCAAGACGATCAAATCTTGCTGAGATTGAGCCTCCGCAACCTAATCTTGCAGCATTAACAGAACAGCTTCATAAGCCAGAAGATAAATTATTTAGTTTTAGAAATTCTATAGATGAATTCAACAAACTATCTAAAGTACTGCAAGCTTATTTACAAGAAACCATGCCACACAGTTTAGCCCAGAAGCAGCAATTTACATCTTTGTTGTGTGAAGGACTGCAGGCTATTAATAAAGCAGTTTTTGTTAATGATGGTCTTGTGAAATTGATCGGTGATGCCCAAAGGAAATTGAGTCCAACTGAGGAGAGTTATCTACAGAATTTTTTTGATAATTTATTGGACTTTGCAGAAAAAATAGTCACAACTAAGTTTCTAGACATTATTCACAACAAAGAACTAGTAGAATCTGTTAGCAAAAAAGGTAAAGTTGTTTGGAAAGATCCTCCTTTGCTGGATGAAGAAAATATAATGTCAGGGTCTATAGCGCAGCAGCAACATGATTTTTTGTTGCCATTAAAATCTTTTTTCCTAGAGCTGATTGATCGCAAGCATCAACTTTTGCTTGATGAACAAATGAAGAGATTTGCAAATCTATTAGACTCAAGAGCAAATGGGGAAGCTAGTTCTATTCATTTGTCTGCATTGGCTCCTAAATATTATGATACGAGTAATGATTGGCATAGCTTATTTGTTGAATCTTACAAAGCAAGAATGACTACTAGGTTGAAATGGGTTCTAGTAAAAGCTTTGGAACACTATGGTGTTAATCTAATTGATATAGGTTATCGTCAAAAAAGAATCACTCAGGATTATAGTGAGAACAAAATTGATCAAATCAAAGAAGCTCAGATCTTTGAACATTTGGCAGAACTTAAAGTACTGGCTGAAGTTCAACAAGCTGATTCCGGACAAGTTTTTGTTGACCTCAAGGAGATACTAGAAGGCATACAAAGCTCACAAGAAATAGATGATCTTGGAGAATGGGGTTTTGAATTGAAAGAATCATTGTTAGATCTTATTGATCAAATGGGTATTCGCATTACAGAACAAATCAAAAAATATCTAGATTTTAGTCTGGCGAATTTTGTTGAAGATACGGTATCATGGGGCGCACTTAAGAGTGACCCTGGTATGAAGGAATATGCTTTTACTGCTATTACTGGTAAAGCATCGGGACAAAACTTAAACAGTGAGCCAGGCTACACAAAGGGAGCCCAAAATTTATCTCCTGGAATGTCCAGGTTAATGCAGTATCGGTCTAGTTAAACAATCGCCATCAGGAGCCGCGTCTGGCTTTTCATGTCAGACAATTGAAATACTTGAAGGTATATAAAACATTGATCTTAGTATCCTGTCGGAAATACTTTCTAACTGAGTTTGTATATCTGGTCTATTCTCTGCAGCACTCAAAAATCCATTGCGATACAGACTATTAAGAGCAATCTTGTTATCAACACTAAAGCTCTCAGTTATAAGCTCTTCTATCATATCAATTGATCTATGTCGATTCAGTTCTAGAATTGGTGCTTGTGATTGAGCTTGCTTGGAACCAGCCCCTAGTCCTGCATAAGAGGAATTTAAAAAATTGACCAGCATCGCCACTGTTCGGCTAATTCTAGTGTCCTCGATAGGAGCAAAAGCTAATGTCGAAATATAAGTAGAGACCTGCTCCAAATTATTAATTTCCGAACTCGGTATTAGATTATCAAGGTCCGCAACCCTATTAAATTCAGAAATCTCAGCGATAGATTGTAATCTCTCTTCTTGAGTTTTGATTCTAGAACAAATATAATCCAAGGCAGGTTCAATCCCAAACTCTCCTCCAGTTTTGCTTTTTAGATATTCCAAAAATACATTGTCATCTAATTCCTGATCTAAACGACGGCGCAATTCCAAATCAGCAGAATTCTCGCCATCCAAATAATCTATTAGTTTGGCTGTCTCTGGCTCTGCAATAATCGCTTCACGCTGATCTAATAGCTCAGTTGTATCATAATTATGTTCAAAGCTTTCTCCTTGTACTCGTCTAATAAACGCATCTACCAGCCTTGAACTAGCATCAGTAAATTTATTGGCATGATTACCCTTGAAGCTCAAGACCGCACTAGCATTGCTTTCAAGAGGAGCCATCAACTCCAAATAGTGATAAATATCAAAATCACTAGCTTCATTGTCATGATTAGAATAGACTTCATCTAAATCCTTCCACATAGCAGCCAATACTTGCTCTTCTTCTCCTTGTACGATTAAGGATTTTAATATTGCCCAAGCATAAAGACGAGTATCTTCTTGTCTTAAAAGTTTGATTGCCTTATTGACATAAACATCTGTATCTAAAGAACTATTACAAAGGAAATTAGTTACTAGAGATTTGAGATAGGGGTCAGCTTCAGCTTCTAGACAATTAAACATCGCATTCAAAAGAGCTTCACTACTTGATTTGCTATTAGCCAAGACGGCATAAGCCAAGTGCCCTAATTCGGGAGGGTATTCAAAGTCATTAGTAAACTCGATTAGTCTTGTTGATAAATTGTCATCAAGTTCTATATTTTCTATGTTAGCTAAGGAAATTAGTGTTCTTGCTAATAAAGCATAGTTAGCATCTTCAGCAATGCCGGCTTCCGCGATCTCTACTTTACCAACGTCTAGCTCTCCGTGCTCATCAAGCCTATCCAGCTCATATCTAAGTAAATCAAGCAAAGGGTAGACAAAACCAGGAGAAACTAATCCTCGAGCTTGATTGGCAACAATACCCAATAAATCCTCTAGCTCTACTAGAGCTTCAGCCTGAAGCTCATCATTGGATTCACTATTGAGAGCTATTGCATTTAGAGCCGTTAATCTATAGATGATAGATTCTTGCCCTAGTCCTCCAAGTGACTCGATAAAGTTTTCTATAGTTAGATCATCAATACCAGAACCGTGAGTATCATTGTCTACTGCTAAATCTTCTTGACTTGCTTCCCCCCATACACCAAAATCTAAGCCATAGTCCTCAGCATCCTCATCAAGCACAACAATCTCATCAGGCTCATCAACGTCAGTAGATTCCGATGAATAATATAAATCCAAACTAGGGTCTATAAGAATGAATCTGGTTAAATCAGCAAGAAGTGGGTTAATGTCTTTGGTTGCAAGGTAAGTATAATTAGCGCAAGCTCCACTTGAATCATCTAGAAGCTCTGTCTTCAAAAACCGATCCAGTATATTTACTATCTGACTTAATCGATTGTCTAAGGAGCCTAGTGTCTTGCCGTCTTCTCCTGAGCAAAGATCTACCAATTGTTGATTCACTAAAGCAGAATGGAGATCAACTTGGCGATCATCCGTTAACTGCAAAGTAATAATAGAGTCTATTTGTTTAGCTAGCTCTACTATCGAACTGGATAATTTCTGTTTTTCGAGAGAACCAACTCTATTATCACCAGTACAATAATAATTAGTGCTATCTATAAGGACTTGTTTGATGGGTTCATGTAATGACACAGAGATTATTTTAACCGATGCGCCTGTAAGTTGCCATTATATTTAATTCGTCACCAGGGGCCGCGTCACCAGGGGCCGTCACCAGGGGCCGCGTCTGCCTTTTTCACGTTTCTGAAAAACATGAAAAAGGCAGACGCGGCCCCATTGTTTATGTCGCATTAAATGCTCTAAGCATTTCAATCAAAGGTTTATTGTACATCTGCTTAACTTGCTCCACATCAGCACAAGCATTTATAATTTCTTTTGTTGCTAGCTTCATTGGACAAAGTGGGATTTTCCTTTGCTGCCAAAGATTGGTTAATTGCTCCAATGGGGCTTGGTGCCCCCATAAATATGGGGCTTTCACCTCCACTATATTTGCAATATTTATATCCCCAATCCTTGTCAATGATTGAAAACAAAACAAAGACTTTAGACTATCAGTGAAGATTTGTCGAAGATAGGCAAGAGCTACCTTACCCCCTTGCTGACTTTTGCACTGTCCTGCCGCAACTAGACTGTTATTAAAGATCCGGTTAGTACAAAAATCTAAAATATTCAAAGAATCAGACTCACTAAATTTATCCTTACATTGTTTTTTTAGATTCTTGCGCAACTTATAAAGTTCAGTTCGTAAGTCCTCAGGACTAGTAGCCCAAACCACATGTACATCAGCTCCTGGAGCGAAATCATCAGCTTGAAATTCAGCATTATCTATACCCGAAATTAAAGGAATAGTTGAAGCACGAAAAAAATCATCCAAGTTACTCAAAAAATTAAATAGTAAACCAAGTTGATCCTCTAGCACCGTGATAATTACTGGTTTCGCCTTGCCCTTTGATAAGTTTTGTCCTCTTGTCCTATTAGCAAAATGCATTGACCCTGAAGGTAAGACGGCCTCAGGAACTTGTGTTAGTCCATAATGTTCAAAAATAGACCAAGCTGAACCATGATACTTTTTATTAATATGACTCATACTCACCTAGATGCTAAAAATCTTAGCATCTCCAGGTAACGGCCCCGTTATTTCTGTGGTTCTGTGCCTAAACCAATCTATATTAGCTTCGATGTCTGCCTTTTTCACGTTTCTGAAAAACATGAAAAAGGCAGACGCGGCCCCATTGTTTTGAGCCACATTAATGTCTCACTCCATAAAAGCATAAACACAGGTTTGGTGATTACTCTTTTGGTAATCTATCCTTAATCATGGAAATCAAATCATTATAACTAGTCTCAGTGCTAACTTCACTGCTCTCAATAGCAATACCAAAACGTTTATTGACCCTATACACGATCTCACCAAGACCAGCACCTCTATTGTCTATAGGTTTATCAAAGGTTGGCATAGTACCAGTAGCTTCTGAGAATAAATCTAACTGAGGATCACCTTTTCTTGTTATCTCCAAACACATTCTGCGAACTTCTTCTTGCAAAGCAACAGAAAATAATGTTTTACGCTCAGGGTCACCTACTGATGATGAATTTATTTGTCCTACCAGCCCTTCAGCAACTCTTCTTGATACTTCAGAAAGTTCGTTTTTTGCTGCAAGAGTTGCTTGTCCAGTAGGATCCATTGTTCCATTTTTCATTAAATTTTCAGAGTGCAGAAGTTTGTCAAAGCTTCGCATCACAGTTTGAACCAATCTTTCTGGTAAGTTCAATAATTGTAAATTTGGTATAGCAGAATTCATAGTTACAATAATATCACCCAATGAAGATATTTGTCAATACCTCTTCATAAATGTGCTTAATTAACTAAAAAGCTAATAAAATCAATGGTTTCAAGCTAAAACTAGCGCGTCACCTCCGGCTCCTTGCACCCCTAGTGTTTTTATCCGCAAAGTTGTCTCAGGGCTTGCATTCTGGTCACTATCACTAGTTGACTAAGACATTTAGGTTAGCAGGATGTGACCAGCCTGCTCAACAGCCCAGAGACGACTTCGCTTAAACAAAACTAAGTAAACCTCTACCTTTGTGCGGGGTTTGCAATCGCCTACCCTTATCTCGGCGCAGACTGGGGTCAAGAGAAACAGGGTCGTATCCGCACAACGCACGGTTGGGTTAAGGAATTAAAGCTGTAAACAAGTCAGGATTTTGACTAAATTGTTGTTCAAATCTTTTGATTATCATTCTTGTTGCATTTGCAGACTTGCCAATCATCTTGCCAATATCAGTCAAACTCATAGAACAATATTTATTCAACAAGTAAGCTTTTACCCTGTTTTTATACTGTTGATCAATATAAAGCAAATCAACCGAGCTGCATAATTTCATTTGCTGTTGTTTTCTATGCTTGTTAGATATTTGAATAAGCTCATTGATACCAGAAATATTGTGAGACTTGATCTCATTCAAATTGAGATATTTATCACAAATATCGACTATAAAATCTTCTTCACCAAGAAAGATGCTGGCTTTGGCATCTCTCTCAGGATTCCAGCTAGATTCTTGATTATCACCATGAAACTTGATAAAAGACTTGATACTTCCAAATTGTTTTAAAGTCCAATCATAATCAATAAAATCTAACCTAAGCTCAGGGTTGACATAGGATCTATAACTTGACCAGCGCCAATCTGCTGGACTACTAATGATATTGGCTTTAACCGGATTCTGATGAATGTAGTTTAATAGCGTGAACGAGTATGCTTCGCTATCTACTATCTTTCTTTTATATCGTCCCTTGAACACATGTCCGTCTTTATCGGGATAAGTCTTGAGAAAGTGAGTCGCATAGGATTGATTTAAAAATTTCATAACTCTGGAGATGTTTGCCTCAGGAGTTGAAAGATAAAGATGATAATGATTGTTCATCAAGCAAAATGCATAAATCTTAATATGGAATTTTGCAACAGCTTGCCTGCATAGAGCTAGAAAGTAATGAAAATCATCTTCTTGCTTATATAGTTTTTGTCTATTAATTCCTCTTGAACAAACATGATAGAAAGCATCAGGAAATTCGATACACAGATCTCGTGCCATAATAATTCAGCCTAGACTTATCTAGGAGTCTTATTCTAAACTTTTTCAACTACTAAAAACGAAATTTGCGGTAGACACTTAAGAAGTTTTTCAGGGGCGGTTCTTAACCAAACCGTGCGTTGTGCGGATACGACCCTGATTCGACTGCGTGATTCACCATGCTCCGTACTGCTGATTTTCACTTATTGGTAATATTAATCAAGTGGGACAAGTATCATCTAGAAAGGATTGTAACCATTGTCCTGACGTCGGGGAAATGGTTAACTCACTAAGGAGCGATATTAGACCATTTCGTTGACGTCACCAATATGGTCCAAATCGGTTCAGGGACTGAAAGCTCACTAGATGACAATCCAGAATAATAAAGGATAAAGAGATGAAAATAGAACTAATAACACAACTACATAAAACATTTGAAGATCATGTTCATGAGGAAGATGGTGTCGAATTTTGGCTAGCAAGAGAATTACAGGAGTTGCTTGGCTATGAGGAGTGGAGGAATTTTGAGAAAGTAATTGATAAAGCTATGATAGCCTGTAAAGGCTCTAAGCAAAAGGCTTCTGATCATTTTGTTGACGTCAACAAAATGATCAAACTGGCTAAGGGAGCGGAACGTGAAGTCGCTGATATTAAGCTCACTCGGTATGCTTGTTACTTAATTGCCCAAAGCGGTGACCCTCGTAAAGACGAGATTGCATTTGCTATGACTTATTTTGCGGTACAAACCCGTAAGCAAGAAGTACTAGAGAAGAGACTTGAAGAATTAGACCGAGTGCAAGCCAGAGAGAAACTCTCGGCTACAGAAAAAGAACTCTCAGGAATTTTGTTTGAGCGCGGGGTTGATGGTCAAGGCTTTGCTAATATTCGCAGCAAAGGTGATGCCGCACTTTTTGGTGGCAAAAATACCAAGCAGATGAAAGACAAGTTGGGGGTGCCAGAGAAAAGAGCGCTTGCTGATTTCTTACCTTCCGTAACTATTAAGGCAAAAGACCTAGCAACCGAAATTACTAATTTCAATGTCAAAAAAGACGCTCTCCTGAAAGGCGAAACTAATATCAGCACTGAGCATGTCAATAGTAATCAAAGCATGAGAGATGTACTTAAGAAGCATGGAATAGTACCTGAGAATTTACCAGCAGAAGAAGATGTGAAGAAAATTCAAAGACGCTTAAACTCAGAAGGGAAGCAGGTCGCAAAGAGTACTAAAAAGGTATAAGTATCGAGTAACGGACCCGCATCTCCACAGTTCAGTTTCTTCAGATATTTCCATGTGGTAGACACCTAACCTCGCTTTAAAGCCCTGATTTCTTTGTTAGGATCATCTACCAGGGAAATGGCAAGAGATTTACGCAAAGAATGACACTCCACCTGAAAATTGGGGATCCTAAGGATCCCATCACGGGACGTGCTTTGGTATTGCAGACATGAGTTTTCTCACAACCGTGATATTCCTCGCAGCAAGCTGACGAGGTATCTACGGAATTTTCTGCCCTTGCGGGCACCGGCTCCGTGTCCGTTCATCGCGCAGCTCATCCCCGAAGCAACTCTTCAATACAATCATCCCAGACTGAAACGGGAAAAGCTTCGGGGTATTCACTTTTGCTCAGAATAAATTCAATCATCATAAAGTCCAAAAACATCCTTATCCTGGACATAACCGCCACTAAATGGATTACTATCTTGTACATAACCATCCGCAAATGGATTGCTATATTGCACATAACCATCCTTAAATGGATTATCTCTCTGTACGTAGCCCTCTGTAAATGGATTGTTGTCCTGCACGTAACCACCCTCAAATGGATTGGTGTTTTGGTGATAACCCTGCGCAAAAGGATTGGACTGAGATAATGCAGACAATGGCGTCACTATCATTATTAACATTGATAAGATCAATTTTCTCATGATGAAGCTCCTATTTATTGACTAAGATACTCCTAATAATAGCAAATTACTATTGAATCTCATTTTTAAACAATATCTAATTCAGTCTTACAAAATCAAAGTTTTAAAATTGATCAATGACTACAACTCAAGAGACTTACAGCTGGCAACTAAAACTAGATAGATCAATGTTTGATGATTTACAGTATCAGTCCTGGCAAGATGGTTTCCGTGAACCAGATGAGATTGTTGTACGTTTAATCAATCAATATTTAAAAAGATATAGTAACAAGAACAGGATTATGCACGATGTCTTTCATCAAGAAATAGAAGCTATTGTGAGCTATACAAGAGTCTTGGCTTTTTGTTCTTTTTTCAGTTAGTCAAAATGGAGGGCAAAGCCAATCTCAATCAGTATATGTCAAAGGAAGTAACTGCTGGAAGGATAGTGAGATTTTTTAAATCTGATTTAGCAAAACGATTAGACAAAGTAGAACGAAGAAATATTTTCCATTGGTCAGTTTGCAAATTCAGAACTAGCATTCCGGAGATTGTAAAAGCTTATTTGTGTGAGTTGGGTAAGGGGGGTTAG
>JABHOV010000002.1 GCA_018695135.1 Candidatus Melainabacteria bacterium
GTTGAAAGTAGTTAATCAGAGGATTGGATTAGCTTAATCGTTCTATTAAGGATGCAATGAGTATGCAAAGTCTCAACCCTTATCTGTCACGTGCTCTGCACGGACAGAGCCTTTTTTCATGGACCCGACAAGAAAAACTTCGTTTTTCAGCGTGTCCTTATTGATTATTTTCACGCCACAACTCAGTTAGCTCCTTGGTTAAAGCATGCGAATTAACCCAACCAGAATAGGCTGAAACATCAGCTCCTTGTGTAGTAGTTCTAAGACTGATGTCTTTTATAGAATCGTGCGAAGCTATTTTATAAGACATAGTAAACAAGAATTCTGCTTCACCGGACTTGTAAACAAATTGATCATTATAGGTTGTATTTCCACCATGAGCTTCGTCAGAGTCATGACCATCATCAATCTGATAACTTTTAGGCTCATCACCTAGCATTTTTAATATATCATCAGGTCTTAAAATCTTCTCAGGAATCACGAATGCATCAACTGGCTTTGGCTTAGACTGTTTAGCTAACAATTTTTTGATATAATCACCAAGTGCTGTTAAAAATGGCTTATTAGTTTTTGCCAATAAAGTAATCATGCTAGTAATGAATGGTAATAATAATTTTTGTTCAGCTAAACCTGTTGACAACGACTCGATTAGTTTTCTTGAGCTGTCATTTCCAGTCGAAGATCTGAAAGACAAACCTTCAGATCTTAGCTCATTAGCTTTAAGACCATTGATAAAATTAAAAACCACTGGATTAACTGTTGCTAAGGGATTTGAAGACATAGCTATTTGTCTTATCTTGAATCCCGTGATCTGTCAAGCTTATTTACATCATTGTCTGAATCGGAGCATCGTCATTGCCCAACAATAGCTGCTTAGAATGGCTTGCCCAGATCTCATTAAGAGCCTGTTCCAGTTTAGACTCAATAGCAACATCACCTGAGTAAGATGTAATTGGCTCAGCACAGTCTAATTTAATCTGAGAAATAGATTTAGATTTCAAATCAGGGACATATGACATAGTTAGAGATCTTATTTTTCTATTGTGATTATAAATAAAACTACTAGTGGTTGTTTTACCATCAACCAAGGCTTTAGGACTTTCAAACTTGGAGATAGTCGTCAGCTTATCAATCAGTATGCCTGCTAGCTCATCATGCTTAGCTGATAATTCATGAGATTGTATAATTTCAGCAAGGTCAGCACTGTGATCATCAGCCAATAATCTAAACATAGTAGTAAAAAATGGAATTACTAATTTACGTTTTGATAGATCTGCAGACAATTCTTCAAGTATAGATCTTGATTCATCATATCCTGGAGCTTTACTAAAACTCTTGCGAGTTTCGACTAAGTCTCCGGATTTAAGATTATTAACAAAAGTCGATGCAACTAATGAACTTGATGTGACTGACATAAACCCATCTTATCTAAAATATAAGCCCACTGTCAAGATTAACTAGTTCTAATAAAAAACCTTGCTCTTGATGTTATTTTATAGTCTATTCAGGGGATAATAACTACATAAGAAGCGTGAATTGTGGGGGTGGGACGTGTAGTATTAAAAGATTATCATTTAGAAGGTTAAAAAGCAGAGATGCCCGTAAGGGATTTGCCGATTATTAGAGTGTGAATATTCTCCGTTCCTTCATAAGTGAGTACTGATTCTAAATTACACATATGTCTCATAACGGGATATTCTGCGGAGATGCCATTGGCGCCCAGAATGTCCCGACTTTTTCTAGATACATCTAATGCCATTCGAACATTGTTTCGCTTGAGCATTGAAATATGCTCCGGCTTGATAGTACCTTGTTCTTTCAGGCGAGTAATATGCAAGGTCAAAAATTGTGCCTTGGTTATTTCGGAGATCATATCAGCCAGACTCAATTGAATTAATTGATGCGATGCAATCGGTTGATTATTAAATTGCACTCTAGTCATGGCGTAGTCAAGAGCCGTCTGGTAGCAAGCCATAGCCGCTCCAATTGAACCCCAAGCGATTCCAAGCCTGGCGGAATTCAGGCAAGTAAATGGTGACTTGAGTCCATCAGTCTCCGGCAATAAATTTGTTTCAGGAATTATACAATCAGCAAAAATCAATTCAGAAGTTACAGAAGCTCTCAATGAATGCTTATTGGTCATTAATTTAGTACTAAAGCCCGGACTATTTTTTTCAACAAGGAATCCTCTTATACGTCCATCTAGCTTTGCCCAAACCACGGCAATGTCAGCGACAGAGCCATTGGTGATCCACATCTTGGCACCATTGAGTTTGTAGCCCTCAGCTATTTTTTCAGCTCGAGTTTCCATATCAGAAGGATTGGAACCATGGTCTGGTTCAGTCAAACCGAAACAACCAATTGCAGTTCCTGTTGCAAGTTGCGGCAACCATTTAGATTTTTGCTCTTCTGTTCCAAA
>JABHOV010000001.1 GCA_018695135.1 Candidatus Melainabacteria bacterium
ATGATTTATCCTTTGGTGAAATTAAGGATAAGGATATAGTCCAGGAGCAAGAGGGCTTCAAAGTTTTTGTAGATCCTAAGAGTGCGATTTATCTCAAGGGCATGACCGTAGAGTTTGATGATGGACTTATGGGTAAGGGCTTTGTATTTAAGAATCCAAACGCCAGTAATACATGTGGTTGTGGTGAAAGTTTTTCGGCGTTTTAATGCAAGTTCTTAAAATCACCGGAGAAGACGCCAAGACTTTTCTTGAAAGACAAGCAAGTTCTAATAAGGACTATGTTGCTTTTCTAAGCCCGCAAGCGAAGGTGATTGCTTTAGCTTACTTACAAGAGCCGTATTTGTTTACTGAAGATGCAGAGAAATTAAAAGCGCACCTAGAGAGATTTGTGATTGTGGAGGATGTTGAAATTGAGCTAGGTGACGACACCAAGCTCGCAACGACGCCAAGTTTTGAAACTTACGCAGAAGAAGATACTTTAATCAAATTAGAAAATAGCTATCCTGGAATTCTCGACAAGTATGTAGATTTCAAGAAGGGCTGCTTCCCCGGCCAGGAACCGCTTTCCAAGTTCAAAAACATTGGCATGAAAAAGCGGCAAGAAAGATCTCAGGGCTATCTTGATGAGGCTTTAGATATTTTTGCTAAAGCTACAAGTCATGATGAACTTGGCCCGGCTATTGAACTCTTGAAAAAAGCGATCAAGGACAATCCCAAGAATGAAGATGCCTATGAGTCACTTGGAGTAATGCTCGCGAAGCAAGAACAATATCAAGAAGCAATCAAGGTGATGCATCAACTTGAATTGATGAACCCAAAGAATCAAATGGCACAAATGAACCTCTCGATTTTCTATATGAAGATTGGTGATAAAGAAACGGCTGAGGAGCATAAAGCCAAGGGGACAGTCTTGGCTTTTGATGAGGCTCTTAAGACTTAAGCTCAGGTGGCTTGACGACTAATATAATTTGTCCACCGTCTTTCGTTATATGCTTTATGTCAAAGAGAGCATCTTTCGGAGCAAGGGCATAGGATTGTGGTGTCTTGTCTAGTTTGAGTCTGATTTTGATTAATTCACTTGCTTTAAAGAGATTATCCCAATGTATGATTTTTCGATTTTTCCATTGAGGGTTGTTTGCGTTTTGGTTTGGGATCTTTTCGTCTATCTTGTTTTGTGCTAGATTGATTTGCTCGCGGTAAAAGTCCTGCAAGATTGATATGAGTTCATGTCTTATATTTTTTTTGAACTCGAAGTTATCGGAGGGATTGTAATCCTCCTGGAGATTGCTTTTGGGGTGTTCATTTATTGTTTTGTTTGAGATCTCTTGTTCGGTGACGATTGATAGACTTGTTGCTTTATTCTTCAATGCTTTGATTGCTGCAATTGCAGCATCCAGGCTTAGATTTTCTGTTTTCTTTTTAGAGCTTGGACTTAAGGCAGCCTTGGCTGCTGCTCGTGTTGATTTTGTCTTTCTAGTAGCTTTTTTGCGGCGCTGAGCTTTTGCAGGAGCCTTCTTGGTGGCAGCTTTTTTCTTAGCCATTGCTAGTGGCGCGCTGAGACTTCTGGCTCCTGGTGCTATCGGTATGCTCATTAAATAATTGGCTGCAAATTAAATCCAAACTCAGCAAAAATATTACCTGCCATCAAAGTATATTTGCTCTGGAAATCACGTAAGAAAACTGCGTAGCTAATGCCTTTGGCAGAGAGCTTAGGTTGCAGGTACTCACGAAGCTTCATGGCATTATCGAGTTTTGCATAAACCGGCGGGGCGATATCGTTAGCAAGACAATATTTGGTTAATTCTTCTCTGGCAAATTGACGAGAGAGTCGGTAACCATCTTCTCCTGAAGAGAGAGGTAGGATTAAGAACTTGGGGTTGACTGCAATTGAGATAGCGTCTGAAATAAATTCAATTGCTTCTCTATTGTCATGGATTGCATAGCCGTTGAGTTTTTTGGCGTGGAATAGATTTTTGTCTGGACTTATGGTGTCATTGATTTGATCATCACCAAAGACATGATTAATCATTGCGTGGGTAATTTCATTGCTGATAACCATTTGGATTGTTTCTTCGATATTGCTGTCAAAGAAGTGAGTGGTTTTTTTGAGTTTGCCTACATTAATATAGATATTGGTGCCAATTGTGTAGCCGCCTAGTCCGTAGTTCGGTTCGTTGGTAAAGTAGACCATGAATTTGGTCGCTTTGTTTAAGCTAATAAAATTAGATATTGGATGATCATTGCGGGGGAATATTTCTCTAGCGTCAAAGATTGGGAAAAATATCTTGAGAGTGCTTAGGCTCAGGTGTTTTTTGATTGCTTCAAAATAAGGCTTACGCGGATCACCTTTGATATCCCAAAGAGTTTTGAATTCACCAATGATATATGATTCGATTTCTGGATTGAAGGTGTAGCCCCATGCTTCGATCTCACCTCCGATGCCTTTGGTTGCAGCACCGAGGTCTGTTTGGCAAAGTTCTTTGACCGCTTTGTATGCTTCAACTTGGGCGTAATGATCTTGAGGGAAATAATCAATTGCTCTATTAATTGCACGATTGGATGTTTCAGTAATAAATCTCACTAGATCCATCACGTCTTTTTCATTTTTGAGATCGTATTGAGCTTTGACTTGTTTCCTTAGTTCAAGCTGCTCGATGTATTCTTTTTTGATAAAAATTTGTAGCTGATTGTGTGTTGCACCAGCTGCGGTGATCTTCGGGAAAACCGTTTGCGGAAAGGCAAAGGCAGGGCTGATTTGCATAATAACTAAAATAAGTAAACACAGAATGCGCATAGCCTTATCTTAGCTTATAGTTCATGATAAATCAAGTGAGATAATGAGTGATCACCCCTAGTTATATATAAGATCCCAACCGCTGCGTGACATGTGACAGTTTTAAGATAACGATAAATATCTCATCAAATAAGAGCCGTGATTTCTACTACAGTCTCTAGCTTGTTGTCGTTATCTTAAAACTGTCACATGTCACGCAGCGGGTGGGATCTTATTTAATGCTGGACCATTATTAAAATTAGCAAAAATTGCTTCCTTCTATAGCGTTTAAAGTCATATAATTAACAGGTTAATCAAAAGGTAATTTATAAATGAGCGCAAAAAACGTAATAGTAAGAATAGCTGGAGCAGCCGGAGACGGTATTGCTTCAACCGGTGAGATTTTGGGTAAGACCTGCTCGCGTATGGGCTTGCATGTTTTGGCATACAACTCATTTCAATCTGCGATTCGTGGTGGTCATGTTTGGTTACAAATGGCGATCGGTGCTGACGAGCAGCTTTGTCATGGCGAGCAGCCAGAAGTAGTTTTGTTATTCAACAAAACGGGTCCTGCCGTTCACGTCCCTGATGTTAAGCCTGGCGGACTTGTTTTTTATAACGCTGGATCTATCAAAAAAGAAGAGATTGAAGCAATGAGATCAGACGTTCATTTCTATGGTTTAGATTTTAAAACAATGGTTGATGAAGCCGGACTTACTGGCGTAGCTCCGATCATGATCAATACAATGCTATCTGGAGCGATGGTTCAGGCACTTGCTTTAGATACTTCTATTCCTCTTGAATTTATCAAACACAAATTCCAAAAGAAAGGAGATCAAGTTGTTGATCTCAACCAAAGTATTTTCAATCTTGGTGCTACTTGGACTAAGAACCATGTTAAAGAAATTCCATTTCAACCTAAGGGTGATGGTGTTGCTAAATTATTTATGACTGGTAATGAGGCTTTTGGTCTTGGACTAGCTGCTGGTGGACTTAAGCTCTATTCCGCTTATCCAATGAGCCCAGCGACAGGAATACTTCACTACCTTGCAACTATCGGACCAAAAGACAAGATCGTTATCAAACAAGTAGAAGATGAGATTGCAGCTATGAATATGGTTGTTGGTGCTGGTACTGCTGGAGTGCGTGCTGCAACTGCAACAGCAAGTGGTGGTTACTGTCTGATGATTGAGGCTGTTGGTCTTTCTTCAATGATGGAAACACCAACTGTGTGTATCGTAGTTTCTCGTGGTGGTCCTTCAACTGGAGTTCCAACTAAGCAAGAACAATCTGATATTGATTTAATGATGGCTGGTAATGGTGATTCACCAAGATTTGTTGTGGCGCCTAAAGACCCAGAAGATGCTTTTTATCAAGCTGCTCGCGCGCTGAACATGGCTGAGAAATATCAAATCCCTGTTTTAGTTTTGAGTGACTTCTTCTTGTCTGAGCATTTTAGAACTATTGATGATCTTGATTTCTCTAAAGTAGAAATCGAACGTGGTAAGTTCTCAACAGAATGGGAAGGCGAAGGACGTTACAAGCGTTATGAATATACTGAAGACGGTGTCTCTCACAGAGTTCGCCCTGGAGCGAAGAATGCAATGCATGTACCTTGTTCTGATGAGCACAACGAATATGGTCATGTGATGTCTGACGTTGAAGCTGGTTTACCACATGCTCGCGAAGCTCGTATCAAAATGCATGCCAAGCGTATGAAGAAAATGGAAACTATGGTTAGTAGTGGTGACGTTGTGCCTCCTAGTTTTGATGGTGACGCCAATGCTGAAATTACATTTATGACTTGGGGTTCAACTTTTAGCTATGCTCAAGAGGCTGTTAAGCTCTTGGCTGCTGAAGGTGTCAAAGTTAACATCCTGCATTTCACAGATTTATTTCCGATGCCTCGCGAAGCAGCTCTTGAGCGTTTGAGAAAATGCAAGAGAATTATTTCAGTGGAAGCCAACATGTGCAATTCTCTTTGCAAGCATGTTCTAGCTGAAACAGCTTTTGAAGTGACTGAACACATCAACAGATGGGATGGCGAGCCGTTTACAGGTGAGTATATAGTTGATGAATTCAAAAAGCTTGCTTCAACTAAAGAATTAGTAAGTGCGTAGCTCTACTTAATTAACTTAAAATCGCCTCTTATACCATCTATATATTGAGCATAGATACTAC
>JABHOV010000082.1 GCA_018695135.1 Candidatus Melainabacteria bacterium
AAAGTGGTGCTCCAAATGTTCTATTGGATAAGCGTGACAGCTTACTTTCGAACATAAGCCAGCTGGCTGACATTAGTGTCGAATATCATAAAAATGGTGGTGTCACGGTATCGCTGGGTAAATTTGGTGAGGTCGCAACGCTTTTGGAGGGTAATTCCTTTAACGAAATTTCCTTTAAAACAGATGATCATGGGATCAAGTCGTATCTAAATGGTCCGAATGGAAATCTCTCCAGCATTCATTTCTCTTCAGGGCAATTGGCTGGATTGGTGTCTGCCGATAATTTAACTGGAAAAACCATTTCTGAAGTGGATGACCTTGCTCAAAAATTTGTAGCAGAGATGAATTCAATTCATCGCATGGGTTTGGATTTAAATGGAGAACGGGGAACTGATTTGTTCAGTTTAGATGCCGTATCTGTACAAAAAGCTGCTGCAAATATAGGGGCTAGTTCGTTAAGGGTAGAGGGTTTTAATGACAGTTTAGTCGGGTCAAAATTAGAAATGATTTTTTAATTTAGTTGTTTAGTATTTGTTTTAGATATGTCATAAATCTATCAGCAAAACGTCCTTTCCACCCATTGTCTTTAAATGTATACCAAGATACATCAAAACCAGGATGATTTATATATTCTTTGAAACTATTTAAATTATCAAACCTAAAACCGCCATTTTTTTTATCGTAACCATTTTCAGGTTTATTAAAATATGGTTCTTCAGTAGATAAGATTAATTGTTTCATTTAGGTCCCTCGGCTGGACGACAGCGCCATGACGCATTCGCTTTGAATTGGATAAATGATCATAGCAAAAATAAAAACAATATATAGAGCATTTGCGTGTATACCGCAAAAATAATTCAAATTAGGTAAAAGCACTAGGTGACTTAACTAGCGAGTAGCTTGTTCAACAGTCTTGGGGTCACCAGAGAAAGCTCCTTGAGCTTAGCAATCTCATCGAGCCTTGCAAGCTGGTTACCTTTTTTAGCAGCAGTTGCTGAAGCAGAATAAACAAACTCAGTCGCTATCTTGATTAAATCATCTTGACTAATGTTGTTCAAGTCTAAATTAATTTCTTTTGCTTTGTGAATCAAACCAGCAAGTCCACTATCACCAGCACCAGAACTGCACTCGACTTGAATTAAAGGAGCAGGGATATGCAGCTGATCATTGATTGATGCAACAAGTGCACCATGCTTATCAAGCGAGACAATCGCAATCTCAGTACTAGTAAGTTTCATGAATTCAGCTGTCAATCTAGCAAGATTAGAAAAATCTCCACTTTCTAGTTCTTCTTTAACTTGTTCTCGACAATCGATCATGTCTTTAGCATCCAATAAATCAACACTAACCAAAAACTGGAAGAACTCATGGAGATTAGGTTTGATGATATCAGCATGTCCTTCTTTAAATAAATATCTATCTGCTAAGTAAGTATCAACAAACTCACATGGATTATAAATAACCATATTGCCATTTTTCTTGGCAATACGCGAAAGCTGTGCAAAATAACTTGGCTTAGCGCCTCTAGGTGGAGTATTAGTCAAAACCATAAACTCACCTGGGTTTGCTTTAGAAATCTCATCGATCTTGTTTGTAAATTGCTCCAAGACTTGATCTTGCATAGGATAGACCTGTGCAACTATCCAAAACAAATGCTCTAGTCCTTCTTTATCTTTAAAATTAAAACAAGGATGGAAATTAGTATCTTTTGAATGTCTAACGATATGTGCTTTAACACCAGTTGCTTCAAGTAATTTCTCTTGGATACTAGCAATTGGTCCTTGACCATAAAGAGCTACCAAATTAAACTCTTGCTTTCTGTAATAAAGTGCCTCAGCAGTATTTGGACCAAGTCCTCCCTTGTCGATATTGTAACTATCAATATGAAACTGTCCATCTTTGGTGCTGGCATCAATAATGATATCCAAACCGCCTTTGGTTTCAATAATTATTGATCCCTTGTGTAAAGTAGCTGGAGCATTGTCATGTTCTTGATTTAAATCACTAGGCATTTGCTCCTTGATGATTTGCCAAAGCTCTTGTGAAAAAAGTTCGTTTTGCAATTCATGACCTTTGTCATTTGCTTCTAGTGAATAAAACTTGCCTTGAGTCTCACCCAAGAATTGCTGGTCAACTTCACCACCCTGGTGGAATTTATTCAATAGGTCGCTAATCGCTTTACCAAATTCTTTACTTACTGTCTCTGTTAACTCATATTTCATCTAAAAACTCTTCCTTCTATAATTTTCTTACTCTCACGATATCTTTGCTTTAATTCAGCTTGATAAATTTGTACAATTGCCTTAGCTAGTTTATATGGATTATGACGAACAAAATCTCCATTCTGCAATAAATTAGTCGGTCTGACTTTAACGTCAAGCTCTTTAAGTTCAACACTATCAATCTCGACTGGATGCTGTCCATCAGCACGATACTGATCAAGTTGTTTTTTGTGCGGCATCGAATCATTGACTAAAACAAAGTCGATCAATGTCTGTCCCGGTTTCACATATTTTGCTGTGTGCTTCAATAATGACTTGACGTGATCAGCACAACTATAATTGGTAGTTTCACCTGGTTGGGTCATCACATTACAAACATAAATCTTCGGCGCAGTTGACTTAGCAATCGCCTTCACCAAATCTGGCATCAAAAGATTGGGAATGATCGAAGTATATAAACTTCCTGGACCGATGATAATCATCTCGGCTTCATTAATAGTGTCGATTACTTCTGGCAATAATTTCGGTCTTGGTTCAGTACAACTCAAACTGGCAATTTTGCCATTGGCTTTAGGGATATTAGACTCACCCTGAATCACAGAACCATCTTCCATTGTGGCTAGCAAATGCATAGCTTCATTACTAACAGGAAGTACCTTGCCTCTAGCTTTGAGTATACGACAGGCTTGCGCGACAGCATCAGCCATGTTTTTACTAGCACCAAGTTCAACAAGAGCAGTGAGGAATAAATTACCAAAACTATGTTGTCTCAAATCCTCAGGTGCATCATCATCAAAACGATACTGAAATAGCTGGGTGATTACCTCATCGTCATGGGACAAAGCTGCAATACAGTTGCGAATATCGCCAGGCGGCACAATGTCCATTGACTTGCGCAAGCGCCCACTACTACCACCATCATCAGCAACGGTGACTATTGCAGTGATATTGCTACTATAGGACTTGAGCCCCTTGAGCATATTAGAAAGTCCGGTACCACCACCGATACAAGCAATCTTGAATCCTTTATTTGCCATATGCGCTCTATCAAGTGTCTCAAAAAGCCCTTGATGATCTGGTGCAACAATATTCAAAACCTGTTTGTTTGATTTATAGAAACCAAAAAACAAAAGCATCGTCCCGCCAATAATTGCCACAATCCCACTAATAGTCGGTGGTACATGCTCTGCAATATAAGCGAGAAAGTTCCAAGTACCTTGAGCAATCAAAGTCACGGGGTGAGCTTTAAGAATTAAAGCCAAACCAAAAGTAATAGTGAGCAAGGCAAAAACAATAAAGAAAAGCCACTTCTTTAAACCGGGGAAGCTGTACTTGCGCAGTAACCTTTTCATCTGTTAGTTAGGTACCTCTCTAAATCGACATGCTCAACTTCAAGCTCTAACTTTTCTTGCAAAGTTGAATCATTAGCAATTAATGCTTTAATAGCTTCAAAACTAGATTGAGCAAAATAGGTTGAGCGGTGCTTCCCGCCAGTACATTTAAACGCAAAAGTCAAAGAATCCTCATCTGTTCTTGATTCGTTTTTAGAGAAATCCTTAATGAAATTAAAAGCAAGTTCAGTGATTTCAGTTAATCTGTTTTGGATTGTTTCATCCTTGGCAAAGAAGGCGCGGATTGGTTCTTGCAATCCATTAAATGGTTTAAGTTCTGGCACCCAAAATGGATTAGATAAATCTCTCAAATTGAATAAGAAATCATGGTACGGCGGGGCCTTTCCCTCTGCCTCGTAGAATTTATGACCGTATGATATAAATCGAATCTTCATCGCCAACAACCAAGCTTAACATATTAGCTAAATTGAAGCTAATTTGTAACCCAAAAAGCAACAAAATATACAAATTAGTACTGAAGCCACTATATAAAGACTGGCTTTGATGATTGCTCCCTCTTGAATATAGTTAAAGACGTCAAGACTAAATGAGCTAAAACTAGTTAAACCACCCAAAAGCCCAATATTGATAAAAGGAATTAATTGCGGGTTATGGATAGCAAGCTTGTTATATGTATAGCCAATAATAAGTGATCCAATTACATTCACTAGTAAGATCGGCAATGGCAGAAAAAGGGTCGCCCAATAGCGCAATAGAGCTCCAATAGAAGCTCCAAGCATTACCTGCATAGAATTGAGTAGAATTGCGGGCATCACTTAATTGTAACAGTTTATTTTATAAACTAGCTAGAATCGTCATTGCGAACCGAATTCTATAATGACAAACACAAATACAAAAGAACTCGGAGACCTAGAAGAATCCCGAGCCGCTAGCTACCTTGAAGAACTCGGTTATGAAATACTCGAGCGCAATTGGCGCTGGAGCAATAAAGGTGAAATCGATATCATCGCTATTGATCCAAATCGTTTCGGCAAGACCTATATTGTTTTTATTGAAGTTAAATTTCGCGAATGGTCAGTAGAGATGGCGATTCGAGCTGTCAATCAAAAGAAAATCAGTCAACTCAAAAAACTCGCTCAAATCTATCTGATGCAAAGGAAACTAAGTCTGCATAAAACCCATTTTAGTTTTGATGTGGTGGCTATTAGTGGGACTAGGCTTGAACATATCAAGGATATAGTTAAATAGAGTTCACTGACATGTAACTTCATTTTCAGCCAATCCTAAAATAAGCTACAATATTTTCTTATGCTTACCCCAACCGATTTCAAAAATGGATTAACAGTCAAATGGAAAGGACAGATCTGGCAGGTATCAGACTTCTTACACGTCAAACCCGGCAAGGGAGCAGCTTTCGTCAGAACAAAACTCAAAAACGTTGAGACTGGTGGTTCTAGAGAAGAAAGTTTTCGTATGAACGAACAATTTGAAGGTGTTTTTGTAGAGCGTAAAAGCATGCAATACCTCTACCAAGCTGGTGACAACTATACTTTTATGGATATGAAAAGCTATGAACAAATGGAAATTGATAAAGCAGCAATAGGACAAGATGTTATAGATTTTCTTAAAGAAGAAGTGCTTAGCACTGTTACTGTTTGTGAAGACAAAGTAATTGGTGTTGAATTACCTAACTCTATTGAGCTTGTAGTAACAGAAACTCCACCAAACGAAAAAGGTAATACCTCTTCTGGTGGTGGTAAACCGGCGACACTAGAAACTGGTGCTGTCATACAAGTTCCATTTTTTGTAGAACAGGGCGAAACCATTAGAGTTAATCCTCGAACCAAAGAATATCAAGATAGGGTCAAATAATCTTTTGATTACGTAGCAAGCCTAATAATGTATAATAAACGCCGATGGCAAAAGACGACCTACCAGTAGAAAAAATTAACAAGTTATCAGAAATCCTCAAGGATCAAGGCTTAACTGAAATTGAAATTGAATCAGACGGACTCAAAATCAAAGTTCGTAAAGATGCGCAGCAAGTTGCAGTAGCGGCAAGCCCTGCAGCAGCAAGCCCAGCAGCTAGCACTCCAGCAGCAGCTGCAAATAATTATATAGAAATCAAATCACCAATGGTTGGGACATTTTATAGCTCAGCTTCCCCTGACACAGACGCTTTTGTCAAAGTAGGCGACAAAGTCAGCAAGGGAGATACTATTTGTATTGTTGAAGCAATGAAACTGATGAATGAATTACCGTCAGAAGTAGAAGGTACTGTCAAAGAGATCTGTGTGCAAAACGCTGAAGCTATCTCTTACGGGCAGGTAATCATGAGACTTGAAGCCTAAACAAATACTCAATCTTGACTTGTCTGATACTAGTTTGCTAGAGCTTGCTTTGACACATAGTTCTTGCACTAAGGATAATCCAGAACGTGCCAATAATGAAAGACTCGAGTTTTACGGAGATGCAATTCTCAAATTAATTTTTAGTAAGTATCTTTATTTACGGTTTCCTAAGCTCGATGAGGGGATGCTCACCAAATATCGTGCCAGATTAATTTCGGATGATTTACTTTCGGGTATCGCAGTTGCTCTTGAACTTGATAAAGCGCTCAACGTTGGTAGTTCTCTTGCAGGTAAATCCGAATTACCTAAATCAGTTATCGGTGACTCACTTGAGGCCTTGATTGGAGCTGTTTATATTGACCAAGGCTTTGAAACAGCTGAAGCATTTGTGTTGAAGCACTGGCAGGACTATATAGAAGAAGCGATTATTGATTCTATTGAAAAGGATTACAAATCGATCTTGCAAGAAATAGTCCAAAAAGAATACAAAGAACCACCTGAATACAGGACTATCACCTGTGAGGGTCCTGATCACGCCAAGGAATTTGAGATCGGTATTTTTGTAGCAGATAATCTGGTTGGCTCAGCCAAAGGTTATTCAAAGAAAGAAGCTGGGCAAAATGCAGCTAAGGCTGCTTTAAAAAGCCTGAAGAAATAAATGTCACACGAAAGAGTACATCACCTGGCAGAAGCCCTTCCTTATATTCAAAAATATGAGAACAAGATTTTTGTAATTAAATACGGTGGCTCGGCGCTGACTAATCAAACAGTTTCAGAATCAACAATCAAGGATTTGGTTTTACTCAATAGCGTAGGAATCAAAGTGATCCTGGTTCACGGTGGTGGCCCCGAGATCAATGAGATGCTCACTAAACTAGGCAAAGAAATAATATTTAAAAATGGACTAAGAACTACAGACAAAGAAACCATGGAAGTAGTTGAAATGGTTTTGCACGGTAAAGTACAACGCAGGCTTGTAACAATGATCAATTGCTCCGGCGCTAAAGCCATAGGGCTCAGTGGTAGAGATGGTCGTATCATGATAGCTGAGCGCCACGCTAGTGCCAAAGACGGTAACATGATTGGTGATATCAAGTCATCGAACCTAGACTTGGTTCATCAAATACTTGATCTAGGAATGATTCCGGTAATTAGTTCTATTGCACCAGATGAAGAAGGTAATGCCTACAATATTAACGCTGATACGATGTGCGCAGAGCTTGCAGTTGGTATGAAAGCCTACAAGATGATGTTAATGACTGACACTCCTGGTATTCTCAAAGACAAAGATGATCCAGCATCTTTAATCACCGAGCTCAGTATTAAAGAAGCTCGCAAACTTATTCAAGACAAAGTCGTCAACGGTGGCATGATCCCCAAAACTGAGTGTTGTATCAAAGCGATTGACAACGGTGTCGCTGAAGCGATCATTCTTAATGGCTTAAACGAGCATAGTCTGCTATTAGAAGTTTTTACTGATATTGGTTCAGGGACAAGAATTAAATCCTAAAGGGAACCTTCAATAGCACAAGCAAGTCTTAAATATAATGAGACTTAAATTAGGCTTGGCTTTAGTATTGTTACTCAACACGGTTGCCGCAAACGCAAGCAATACAGATCATTTCCTAAGACCAATAAACTTGGATAGTGCTTATATCAACACCACTAACAAAAATGAAATAAGGGCAGGTTTTGATTTCTTGCGCGATGGTGATGATGGTTTTAGTAGCCAAAACACTTATAACCTAACTACAAAATACAAAAGAGCTTTTGATACAAAAGTTCCCACAAGAGCAAGTGTCGGCTTGGGGCTGAGCTTAATCAACTATGAATCTGTTTTTGGCTTTGATCAAAGTGAATTAGATTTCAGTAATTTGCTGATTGGGCTTGAAGCAGCCCCTCTTAATAAAGAAAGCTTGGCGATGTCATTTTACTTTGATCAATCACTACCGACAGGATCAGACATTGGCTACCTAAACCCACTAGGAGACAGTTATGCTTTTCATGTTGGTACGAGGTATCAAGTTAAATTACTTGATCACTTGAGTTTATTTGGCGACCTCTCTTTCAACAAAGCATTTTCTTTTGATGATGATTCGGAATTCAGTTATGATTATTTCTCATACATCAACGAACTAGTTTTAGACACTGGCAGCAAATTCAATCCGACAGTGGCTTTTGCTAGCAGCAATATAATCAATTCATCATATGACAGCGGCGATCCTTTCTTTGTAATCCCCGGAGCAATAATTCCTTTTGGTGAGGACAATAAATATCAAGCCAGAATTGGAGTACCAATTGGTTTAGCTGATGCTTTTTATGACATCGGAGTTCAGGCCAGCTTCTTTACTATTTTCTAACTACGCAATTCAAAAGCAATCTCTGCAATCACGGGTAGTTCAAGTTCTACGACTAGTTCTATGAATTTTTTTTGGAGCATCGGTTTCATAAACTGAAGCTCATTTGCCATGACAGCAGAGCGCACTCCAATAACCAAACTTCGTTCTCTTGTAACGCGATGAGCAAAAGTATATTCTTTGAGTTTTTTGGCGAGTAAGGGCTTAGTAGCAGTGGTCAAGAAACCATCCCAAGCTTGCATGATTTTAAAGTCATCCATCTTGCCGTCGATCTCCAAGTTCTTGAAGACTTGGCTTAATACTCCTTTGATTCCTACTGGATCAGCTAGTTTTGCTCGTTTTGCCATCTAAGCTATATCGTAACAAAGCGTAGCCTCTGAGCTTGTGCCCATGACCCTGCCTGCTTCAATCTCCATAATCTGTGCGTTCTCACTCCACTTCTCAAGATGTTTACCAATATGAGTAGTGGTGATAATTACTTGAGTTTGTGGGTTAACACTCTCCAATAAATAGTCCTGCCTGTCTTCATCTAGTTCAGCAAGCACATCATCCAATAACAGGATCGGATACTCACCATGTTTAGTTTTGTGCAGTTCAAGCTCAGCGAGTTTAATAGCGAGAGTGATACTACGACGCTCTCCTTGCGAAGCAAAACTTGATGCCAGTGAACCATTTAATAAGAACTTAAGTTCATCACGATGAGGACCGACATTCGAATAACCGCGAGCAAAATCTCTTGCTCTCACTTCTTCAAGCGCTTCTTGATCAATTTGCATGCCCATATAATCTAAAGCAAGCACAGTGTCGCTTCCAGAGATTTCACTATAATAACGAGCAGCAATCGGTTCAAGTTCCATAATGAAGTTCGCTCTAAGTCCAGTCACATCATTAGCTGCAGCGATATAAAGCTCATCCCAAACCATCAATTGATCTTGTTGACTAGTGTTCAAGTCGCGATAATAATAACTACCTGCTTCAACTAATTCCTTAAAAAATGAATTACGCTGTGCAAGTATCTTCTCAAACTTGGTTAGCTTGTCCTTATAACCAAAATCCAATTGAGCAATTACAGAATCTAACCAATCACGTCTACGCGACGGACTACCATTGATGATTTCAATATCATCCACCATAAAAGAAACAGAAAATATATGATGCAATAATTCATTGGGTTTATGACTAATCTCATTAATTTTGAGAGTTCTTTTACCACTACGACGAATCAAAAGAGCAATCTCAAGTTCTTCTTGATTTCTTTCTGCTGTTGCATGAATAATAGCTTCACCCAAATCAAAATGTACCAAGTCAGAGTCGCGACTAGCGCGGCGCGACTTGACATGACTCAAAATTTGAATCACTTCAAGCAAGTTGGTCTTGCCTTGAGCGTTTTTGCCAATAATGATAGTCTTGGGCTGATTGAATTCAATCGCCGCTTCTATATAGTTTCTGAATCCGAGTAATTTGAGTGATTTAACAAACATAATGTTCTATTAACGTTGTCATTGCGAGGAATGGAATGACGAAGCAATCTAATGCATAGATTTCAGTCAAGGCCATGATCTTTGCATTAGATTGCCGCGTCGCCCCTGGCTCCTCGCAATGACGACTAGCCTATACGTACATCATAACAAGTCAAAGCATCGCCCAGTCCGTCAAGACAGTTTATCTACGCAAGAATTACAACTATAATAGCCAAGTGAGATATATCACTCTTTTAATATGTTTGTGCATTTTCCAACAAGTCCAGGCTAGCCCAAGCAAGCTCTATTTTCCTATTGCAAAAGAAGATGTCCAAAACAACACTCAAACTGAATTAGCTTCTGAAGCAATAATTGATATTGTCGCTGATGAAGTTAGTTACGATCAAGAAAGAACCTTTTATGAAGCCAGCGGCAACGCTGAGACTTATCTCAGTTCTCGCAAAGCCAAACTTTTTGCAGACTATATTAGTTACGATACCGAAGCCAAAATACTTGAAGCCACCGGCAATGTCAAAATGATACAAGCCACTGATGCAAGTATTCTTGAAGAGCTGCGTTATGACGATGAGCTTCCCGCTGGTACGGATGCGATTTATGGTAATTATATTTCTTTCAATGTTGGCACTAGTGAATATAAATTAGAAGAACCAAGACTTTACGCTAATGGCATCAAAATGCTAGCACGCGAGCTCAAATCAAAATACCACACAAAGCAAGAAGGTAAGAAGTCCAAAAATATTCTCAACTTTAATAAAGGAACCATCGCGCTTAATGAACCAATCTCGGTTTATTCTCACGCATCAAGAGTCAGAACTCTCTATGGCTTCAAACAACGTCGCCAAGGCAGACGTCGCCAAGTAGACTGGGACGATGTTTCAGACAAAAAGACTGTTCGTTATACAGCTGAAGAGGTTTACTACGACAACACTCGCAAAACAAACAACCTCAAAATCAAAGGTGCCCGTCTATGGATCGGTGAACATCTTAGTATCCCATCACCGGTGCATATCACCACCACAGTTGGCGCGGCAGGCAACACTAAATTCAAAGGACCAATTATTGGTACTCGTGAAAGAATCGGTGGTTTTGCCATGGGTCCAAGATTTTTTTATGAAACAGAACCGGGTATTTTTTCAATTGTGCCTCTAGTACAAATTGGCAATGGACCAGAAGTATCTTTTGGTGCAATCGGATCTTTCAACACGCCTGGCGACAGCACTTCCGTGATGGCTGGTTACGGACAACTTGAAGAGCGCTTTATCCTAAACGCTCATCAAAACATTTGGCGCAAATATCTTCAAGTAGATGCTTTAGTAAACCAATTTAAACGTAATAGTGTTTTTGGAAGTAGCCAAGTAGGTCAACTTTATGATGTATCAAGTGACTTTAGGCTCAAACTTCCTTTTATGGACGATAGAGGCATGCGCATTCGCAGTGCAGCTGGCTGGGCGAGTGACAACAACGATCTCTTTAGTGAAGAGCGCAGAGATCAGCTCGCTGAAGAACGTGGCACTGGAGGTCTTGGCAAAGAGCATAGCGGTTACAGAGTAGAGTTTGAGACTGATTTTTACACCAAACCTGTTTGGCGTTATGGTAACGAAAAATACAACTTTAGTGTAAGAGGAAGATCACAAGCAGCTCTTAGATTTTATGATACTGGTGACAGCTTGCAAGTAGCTCGTTTTGGTCCGGCTTTTGAAACGAGATTTGACAATCTCAAATTTGAACTAGCTTATTTATTTGCAGCCATCGGAGGCAGCTCACCGTTTTTGTTTGATCAATTCGTTGATGGTTTCCAAGCTGTGATTCTTGATGGAGACTATGAAGTCAACAAATGGTTCACAATTGGTACCTTGCTTACCTACAGTCTAGACAAAGAGCGGTTTACTCGTAATCAGATCAGATCAGAGTTTGGACCAGAAGACTTTAAAATGCGCGTTAGTTACGATACCATCCGTAATCAAATCGGACTTGGATTCAATGTGATTTTTGGCGATACTATTGATTTTGAGAGATTAAAGGTCAAGATTTAAATCCACAAACTCGTTATTGCGCGCTTTAGCGAAGCAGTCCAGAGCTTATTTGTAACTGAAACCACCTAAAAATTAGCTAAATTAAAGATTTTTAAGCAAATAATCACAAAACTTTGTCAAAAAACAATGTGTCTTTACCTTGTATGTGTATCATTCAAGGAAGTCCCCCCGAATCGAAAAACCAGCTCTCAGGAGCTGGTTTTTGTTTTTAACTCTCTTTCAAACCACTCATTGCAATCCCCTTCACGAAATACTTTTGTGTCAGCAAGAAAAGTATCACGATAGGAATAATCATTATTAAAACAGCAGCCATCAATGGTCCCCATTCAGCCCCGCCAAGCTTGCTTTGATATTGCTGCAGGGCAAGTGACAAAGTATATTGAGTTTCGTCGATAAGAAAAATACTTGGTTTAAGCAGGTCGTTCCAGCTAATCAAAAACTGAAACAAGCCCACCACCATCAAAGCTGGCTTAGCTAGCGGTAAATAAATATCTTTCCAGATAGTAAATTCATTAGCACCATCGATACGCGCTGAGTCAGCAAGATCACGAGGAATGGTCAAAAAGAATTGACGCAATAAAAATATATAGAAAGGCAGCCCGCAAAAATACGGCACAATCAATGGCAGCATCGTTCCATACCAACCCATTTGCTTAAACAGGATAAACTGCGGCACCATCAAAACCATGTCTGGTAGCATGATGGTCGCTAGAGTGATTGCAAAAAACAAATCGCGCCCCTTCCATTCAAGCGCACTAAAAGCATAAGCAGCAAGTGAAGAAGCAACGACAACTCCAAAAATATTAAAGACTGCGATATAAATCGTGTTTAATAAAGAACTTAAGAAACTGATTTTGCTAAGAGCAAGCCAAAAGTTGGACCAAACAATAGGGTCAGGAATCCACTCAAAGCCATTACTATAGATCTGCTCAGAGCCCTTAAGGCTCGTTGAAATAATACAAATAAGTGGCAATAAAAAAATGCAAGAGACACTAATTAACAATAGATGGCTAATTGTTTTTTTCATTTGCTTTTGACAAACCAGTCACCAGTTGCTCTTGCCAGTAGCTTACCGTCTTGGTTTTTAACTCCACCTTCAACATAGTAAATTGTTCTACCTTTCTTAACTACTTCGCCCCAAGCAGTTAATGTATCACCAGGTCTACCGGCTCTAAGAAAGTTAACATTCATTTGCATGGTAACAACGCTCTCGGCTTTGTCCATAAAATCACAAGTCACAGCGCCAGACAGTGCAATATCACAAAGTGAATTGATAATCCCACCATGGACTGAGCGACCGATGTTTAAGTGATCGTCCCTAATATCTAGACTAATGTGACAAACACTCTCTTCATACTTAAGAAATTTGACACCCAAGAAGCTCTCAAAAGAACTTTTGTACCTATCTCCAGTGACTTTTGCTACTTCATCCATGCTAACCAGTATACTGCATGTGGCAGACACCTAATTTCAGGTATTTTGCAACAGAGCTATGTATAATAAATTAAAGCCTGATGTTGAATACCAGAAAACTCAATTTAATAGACATATTTAGCCTCAAAAAAGACCTACTTTGGGAAAAGGACTACTATGGACTATTTGAAAATGGCAAGCTGATTGATAGCTTGCTCTATTCTAAGCTATACAAGAACAAAAGACTCTTTCAAATTCACGAAAGTGGCAATAGAACCAGAGAGTTTTTGAACCAATTTACTAATTACTTCACCAGAAGAAAGAAAGTCAGATATTTCTTTGCTGAGTTTGATGAAGTTGAGCAATTTCAGGATATTGAATTTATGCACAATTGTGGCTTCAAGAGATTTGATCGCAATTATTGTTTTGAATATGATTCCAAGCATCATGACCTTCATGACAATACCAAACCAAGTATTCATTGCCGGGTACTAGAAAGAGAAGACATTGATCGCCTTGTTGAAATAGACAGTAGCAAACAAATTCTTGAATACCGTGATGAACTTTTTCGCTCACGCCAATTCTTTAAAGAAGAAATAGAAAACGTCATTGTCTTTGCTGATCCAGCTGACACCAGTCATATACTTGGCTTTGCCCACAAAAGAGATATCAAACATGTAGCTAGTTTTGATTTCATACTTCAATCCAAAGAACCAGGTTTGATACAAGACTGCATTACGGCTTTTGCCGAGTATCATATTTATTTTGAAAAATACTCAGAGAGCTTTAGGTTCATATTGAGTGAAACTAACAAAGACCTATTCCAAGATATTGCTCAAGACTATAACCAAGTCTGGACTAGTCAGTGTCTCATTCTTGAAGGCGCACCGCGCATCAAAAACAAAAATCCAAAGTCTGGTTTGGCCTTTAGAAGGGCTGCTACTGGTTAAGGATCAACTTCATTGCGAAAGCCGTCATCGCGAGAAGCGAAGCGACGAAGCAAACTAATGCAGAGACAATGCTTTAGATTACTTCATTGCGAAAGCCGTCATTGCGAGAAGCGAAGCGACGAAGCAAACTAATGCAGAGACAATGCTTTAGATTACTTCACTGCTCTCGTAATGACAAACAACACAAATGAAACAACCAGTCATCTATATTATGACAAGCCAATCTCATGGCACACTCTATACGGGTGTTAGTTCTAACCTTATTAGAAGGGTCTATGAGCACAAGTCTTCTACTTTTAATGGATTCAGTTCTAAATACCACTGTACAATTCTTGTCTAT
The DNA here is from genome assembly GCA_018695135.1 of Candidatus Melainabacteria bacterium. Lineage (GTDB taxonomy): Bacteria > Cyanobacteriota > Vampirovibrionia > LMEP-6097 > LMEP-6097 > JABHOV01. Next base: position 14,500 of record JABHOV010000082.1, read on the forward strand.
TTTGAGTTGTGTAGCAGTATACAATTAGCCATTGAACGTGAAAAACAAATTAAAGCCGGTTCTAGATCAAAAAAAATCAAATTAATTAATTCAGTAAACCCAGAATGGAAAGATCTCTATAGAGATCTTGTTTAGTCATCGTCATTGCCAGCTTCACAACTGTCATTGCGAGAAGCGAAGCGACGAAGCAATCCAACGCACAATCTCTATCCAAAAACCTAGACAATGCATTAGGTTGCTTCGTCGCTTCGCTTCTCGCAATGACACTCAGCCCAAAACCAACGATAAATTAGTCTCACCGTGCCCCACCGGCACATCTTTAATTAGTTTAAAACCGTGTTTGCTAGAAAGTGACTCAAGAAAGTTATAATCATACTCAGCCTCAAAAGCAGTCCCTAGTTGAAGCTCACGAATAGAATGAAAAACCCCTGCCAGCTCAAGTTGATAAAACATCCGCTCAATTTTATATGCTAGTTCTTTGCAATCTTCAAGAAAGAGGATCGAATCAGCAAAATCTGGTAAGTATTTTGTTCCAACTAAGCTAGCAACTAAACTCAAATTACCACCAAGTGTTTTAGTACCTTGGTTTAATTTCATTTGGTAATTCTTATAAGCCTCTGGATCAATCTGATTCAACAAAGCGATGAAGCTTGCGCTAGTTGCTTTATTCATCTCGGCAAGCTCAACAAGCATTGGCGTGTGAAACAATTCAAGCTTCTGGTCATATGCTTGTGTATAAAGAGCCATAAACAAAGCAGTCAGGTCACTGTAACCCAATACTGGTTTGGGATTCTTTGAGAGATAAGTATAATCAAGTTGATCTAACAATTGAATAGAACCATAACCACCACGCATCGATAGCAAAATATCAACTTCAGGATCAGACCAGATTTGCATCATCGAATCAATTCTTCTTTGCTGGTCGCCAGGTAGAAAAGTACCAGCATCTTCAAACAACTCAACTTGATCTAATAAATTATTTGCTTGCTTTACTTTAAAACCAAGTTCTTCAAGATACTTAACTCCAGACTCCAATTTCTGTTGATCGTTGAGAGCAGCAGCAGGCGCGAATATTCCAATTGTGGAGACTTTGGACACATCAATAGTATATATCAAAGCTTATCTGCCTGTGGTCAGCTCCATAGAGCAAAGACCGGCTTCAAAGATTACAAGGTTTTGTCAAGAGAAGCATAGCTCAAAACAAATTTTTAAAAAAGCAATCTTCGCAAACTTGGCAGCTTCTACGAAGCTGTATTTTAGTCACTTTGCTACAAAACCTTTTTTGAGAAATTGTTTTGAGCTGTGCTTCGGGTCTTCAATTCACCCTATCCCATTGCAATAGTAGTATTGCCATAAGGGTCTTGCTTATTAATTTCTGTTTCAGCAGAACTAGCAATCTCTCTAATTGCATACTCTGGTTTAATGTCATCAACGGAGGAAGCTCCAGGAAACTGAACAGCTTCATCGTGGTAAAAATCATGTCCTAAGCCTTGGCTTTTAGCAATAGACTCAAAGAGTCCAGATAAATCCGCAACACGGTCAAAAATAGATTTATCACCTGATTCTGAGCGTTTTTGCACAGAATTGGGCGATTTCAGCTGGTTAATCTGCTGAGAATCTCTTATTTGGATAGCTTTACTGCGTTCCACGACTATACAAGGGTTTTTACAGGGGATATTTTATAAGAAATGCCTTAATCAAGTATTAACCTATTTATTTCTTAACATGTCCTAAAATCCCAAGAATGGCTTCAAAATCATCAGCGAGCGGCGCTTCAAAAAACATTTTTTCTTGTGTCCTAGGATGTTCAAATGACAAACGATAAGCATGAAGCATTGGTCTTCTTACATTAAAGCCTGTCTTCTTACTGGCGTTGTAAATATAGTCACCAATAATTGGATGATTGTACCAAGACATATGCACGCGGATTTGATGAGTGCGACCAGTTTCAAGTTCACATTCGATCAAACTATAATGCTTACTACCAAATTCAAGAGCCTCTAAGACTTTGAACCTGGTTAATGCTGATCTAGATTTGGCTCTAGAACTAATTGCAACAGCCATGCGTTTACGTTCTTTGGGATCTCTGCCAATTGGTTTATTAATCTCACCCTTGCTTTCCTTGAACTTTCCTTGAGCAATCGCTTTATAAAAACGCTTGCAAGTTCTATCTTGAATTTGCTTAGCAAGACTTTGGTGCGCGTCATTGTTTTTGGCAACTACTATTAGACCAGAAGTATCTTTGTCGAGCCTGTGGACGATGCCCGGTCTCAATACACCATTGATATCTGACAAGCCAGGCTGGGAAGTCCCCTCTGCCAGCTTAGTAGCTTGCTGGGCATGATACAAAACAGCATTAACCAAAGTACCAGAATAAATGCCTGGAGCCGGGTGTACAATCATATTGATTGGTTTATTAATCACCATCAAGTCATCATCTTCATAAATTATATCTAAGGGGATATTTTCAGCAGCAAGATTGAGTTCTTCAGAGTCAGGAATAACAATATCAATCTCATCATCCAAACTCAGTTTGTAACTTGCTTTTTTCTCTTTGTCATCAATGGTGATCTGCCCTTGCTCTATTAGTTTTTTGATGTATGAACGTGAAAGCTTAAGCTCTTCATGCTCTCCCAAAAAAGCATCCAAGCGCTTATCTACTCCAGTTTCATCAATTGTAATTTTCATCAGTCTTCACTTCGCTACGACGCGATCCCCTTCTTGTTTTTAAAGCTATCCACCAACAAAGCCACTACACCAAGATTGAGTGCGATATCACTGACATTAAAAACAGCAAAATCTACAAACAATGGATTAATGAAATCAACTACATAGCCATAGAAGAAACGATCAATCAAGTTACCAACCCCGCCAGCAATAATCAATGCAAAACCAAGATCAAGCTTTTTGTTTTTAATCACCCAAGCTATTAGACCAAGAATAATCAAGCTATTCAGCAAAGTCAAAAGCATTGGCATTTCATTGAATAGACTAAAAGCAATCCCTGTATTTTCAGCATAGTGGAATTCAAGTATCCCGGGAAGCACTTCCATAGGAGCTTGCTCCTTCAAAGAAGCAATGGCCCAGAGCTTTGTAAGCCTGTCAGAGATCAAGACTATAAAAAGCCAAAGCATTATTTCTTAGCAGTTTTGTCCTTGGTTTTTTGCTCCATCGCTTTTGCTTTGCGGCGCATTTGACCAAGGTTTTGCATTGCTGCAATTCCACCTTTGCCCTGCATCTTAGCTGAAGCATAAGCAGAACTTGCTTGTAATAAAATATTGGTTGCAACCATATCAAGCTTGGCTTCACCACGTTTGAAATAGCCCCAAATAAACAATGGCAAAAATATCGCCGAAATAATCAAATACTTTTGGATTGTTGGATTTGAAAACTCCAGTGGTCTCGTTGCAATAGTCAAACTTATCAAAACTATCATCCCCAACATCCCAGCCAAAAATGGAATCATTTTAATCATAGTAACTTTTTGCAGGCTCTGAGCCTTGCGAGTTGTAATATCACTAATTTGCAAAGCGATTTGAGAATTGACCTTGTCTCTTTCAAATCTTTTGATTACTTCATAAATATGTTTTTCACTAGGATCAACTTTGTTCTTAGTTACAAAACGCATAATAGTAGCCCAAGTTGAAAAAGCTCCAAGCTCACCCTTAACTTGTCTAATCACTCCATTAACGAAATTGTCATACATCTTTCCGGCTTTATCTTGGTTAGCCTTAGTAACCGTGAGATCTGGCTGTTGCATGGTCATTTTAGATTTTTTGCTAACTTGCATCGAGATTAGATTCTAGCATATTAGCCAAATTAGCTCATGTATAATCAACTAATGCCCCTCATTTGCATAATCCTAATATCCTTCCTGAGCTTTCAACCAGCCATGGCAATTTATCCAACAGCCAAAATCAAAATTCATAATGCCAAACTCAAGTCAGGCAAAAAAGATTCACTGAGTAAAAAATGGCTTGATTATATCGAAGAAGAACCGGAGCTGCTTCAAGCTAAAGACAAAGACTACAAAATAGACCAATACTGCAGCTTTAGTATTGAAGCAAAAGCAGAAGGAATGCTTGACCTGGATAGTATCAAACTACTCAAACACGACAACAATATAGCTTACAACCTTAAAGCGATCCAATTCCTTCGTGAACAAGAAATTAAAGTTAAGCAGAAAAATACTAGTAAACCGATTGAGCTTGAGTTTGTTTATTTGAGTTTTTAGAATAAAGTTATTTATAAAGTAAGGCAATAAAGTCTTCTTCGTTAAAGGAAAGCTTTACTGTAATGCTTAGATTTGTTTCAAAATGTTCAAGAGCAAGGCTTGCGAGTTTTTATAAACCGCAGTTGACTGAGCCGTCAATGAGGATTTATAAAAATGAGCGTAACGCAGCTATTGGGCATTTGGGAGCAAATCTCCTTTATTTAAGTAGTCTCTAGGCACTCGTGCGCTCTCTTGCTCAACTCATCAAGCTCAAAGCGATGAATCTGCAACTGCAATTGTTCAAGCTTAGGATCATAACTAATTGCCTTTAATTCAAGTCCAGCAATATGAGCCAAGATCAAGGCATGTAAACGCATTGAAACAATTGTTGTTGAAGATTTTTCCAGTAAATAAATCAGCTCTTCAGGCTTATAATCTTGGGCTTTAATTTCTATAAATTCTCTGTCACCTAGAAGTTCTTTGACCTGATCATTGTCACCAGGTTGCATTTCCAAAAGCATCACTGGAACTTCAGTGGCACTCGCCAGTACTTGTTCAAGTAATTCCTTGTAATCTTCATAAGGTCTTAGTTGTCTCAAAGCCAAAACTAAATGATTCTTGGCTAAGGGTAAATCAATTTCGATTTTGTCTTTTTGTATTTTGTAATCTTCAACTAAGTTCCAAGCAAGATCAGAACCATAATAATGATCAAGATCAAGTCTTTGCAATAAATCAGAACTTGCGATGTCGCGCACGCTGATATTACTTGCGAGTCTTAGTGCAAAATAGCTTGAAAGTTTGGACCATGGACTAGTAAGCGGCCCTATACCTTGTGCCAAAATACTAATCTCTGTTCTAGTCAACCAAGAGTAAAACAGCACTAATGAGTAGTAAAGAGGGCTTAATGGGCTACTTAAATCTTGAAACAAACCACCGATAGCAATAATCTTCTCTGCTTTATAAATCAACTTGAGATGCTGCCAAAGAGAGTTCTCTTTACTTAGCCTAACAGAGTCAGGGTACTGTTTCTCAACGATAGAAGCTAGTATCTCATCGCCATAATTATCACCGCACAAATATCCAAAAACTAAAATCATAGTAACAATGCTTACAGGTGCTAGTAGTTTACTAGAGCCTGGTAGCTGAGATTATTATATACTAAACTGGTTAGCTCAGATAACTAAGCAAAATAGCAATTAAATGTCCATACAAAGCAAAACCAGGGTATTTTCAATCATTGCCCATATAGACCACGGTAAATCGACACTCGCTGATCGTTTACTAGAATTTACTGGCACGATTTCCAAGCGCGATATGCAAGCACAACTCATGGACACCATGGATATTGAGCGAGAGCGCGGCATCACCATCAAGCTCAACATGGCAAGGATGGAATACAAAGGCTATATTCTTAATTTAATTGACACACCTGGTCACGTTGATTTCACTTACGAGGTCTCTCGCTCACTGGCTGCTTGCGAAGGTGCGTTATTAGTGGTTGACGCCAGTCAAGGAGTAGAAGCACAAACACTCGCCAATGTCTACTTGGCATTAGAGCATGATCTTGAGATTATTCCAGTACTTAACAAAGTAGACCTTCCGAGTGCGGACGTTGAAAGAGTCAAACAAGAAATCGAAGAAATAATTGGACTTGATTGTTCTAACGCCATTGAAGTTAGTGCCAAAAGCGGCTTGAATATCGATCTACTGCTGGATGCAATCATAGAAAGGATCCCAGCTCCCAAGGGAGATATCAACAAACCACTTAAAGCGCTTGTATTTGATAGTTACTATGATTCTTACTTAGGCATCGTTGCTTACGCTCGTATCATAGAAGGTCAAGTCAAACGACTTGAAGATATCAAATTTATACAAAGCGGCAAGAAATATCAAGTCACAGAACTTGGCTACCGCAATCCAGGTAAAGTAGAAACACAATCTCTTCAAGCCGGCGACGTTGGTTATATCGCTTGTTCAATCAAAGAGATTCTCAGCATCGTCGGAGATACTATTACCACTGTCGAGAATCCAACTCAAGAAGCGATACCTGGTTACAAGGCAGTATCGCCTGTAGTCTTTTGTGGTCTTTATCCTGTGGATAATAAAGAATATGAAGATCTTAGAGATGCATTAGAAAAACTCAAACTCAATGACAGTTCTATAAGTTTTGAACCAGAAAGTTCAAAAGCCTTAGGTTCAGGTTATCGTTGTGGTTTCCTTGGCTTGCTTCATATGGAAGTCGCTCAGGAAAGGCTAGAGAGAGAATATAATCTCAATTTGATTACCACAGCACCAAGTGTAATTTACAAAGTACACAAGATCAAAGGTGAAATTATCGACATTGATAATCCAAGTAATTTACCTGATCCAACTCAAATAGATTTTATTGAAGAGCCTTACGTTACCTTAAATATAATGCTACCGCAAGAGTATGTTGGTGCCATCATGGAGCTTTGCCAAGATCGTCGTGGCATCTACAAAGACATGGCACACCTCAATGTCGGCAGCGTCGCTTCGCGTACCAAGTTGCATTATGAGATTCCACTTTCTGAAATCGTAACTGATTTCTTTGATCACCTTAAATCAAGATCAAAAGGTTACGCAACGATGGACTATGAAGTTTGCGGCTACAAAAGAAACAAGCTCGTCAAAATGGATATTTTACTTAATGCCGAAAAAGTTGATGCACTTTCAATTATTGTTTTTAACGAAAGCGCTCATGGTATCGGTTCTAAATTAGCCAAAAAACTCAAAGAGGTAATCCCACCTCATTTGTTTGAAGTGCCAATTCAAGCTGCTATTGGTGGCAAGATAGTCGCCCGCGAAACAGTAAGAGCCCAACGCAAGGATGTAACTGCCAAGTGTTACGGTGGTGATATCAGTCGTAAGAAAAAATTACTTGATAAGCAGAAAAAGGGTAAAAAACGCATGAAGAACGTTGGCTCAGTTGAATTGCCGCAAGAAGCCTTTATGGCGATTTTAAAATTAGATTGAGAGTCTGTCCTAAAAGTCCCATCTGCTGCGTTACGCTTGAAATATGAATTACTTACTGGGCTTCCGTATCTCCATTATCAACTATGCGTATTCAACAACCCTGAACATCTCCGGCTCAGTCAACTCAGCCATCACTTGCGTCGCAAGCCTTTCAGGGGACGGAGCCAGCCCTGGTTTCAACGAAGACACAGTGTCCCCCGACACATCTCCTAAAATCGCATCGCAATTTTGGAGATCTTCTGGAAGCTTTTTGAACAGACTCTATAATGAAGACTCACAAATTTGTGATATAATTAAAGTATGTACATCGTAAGTACGAATGTCTCCAAGGCAGACCTTGTTGATAGGAAATGAGAAAAATGCGCAAAGAATACAACTTAAAAGACATGAAATTCAAATCAAACCCATACGTCAGCAAACTCAAAAAAAGCGTAACTATTAGACTTGATCTTGATGTCATTGAGTACTTCAAAAATCTATCCACTGAGCTGGACACTCCATATCAAACATTGGTCAATGATTACCTCAAAAACTGTAAAGATCAGAAGCTTATACCAAAGACAATATGGAAAAAGATGGCTTAATAGCCAGCCTTGCTATAGAATGAAGCTAGCGATATGCTTGAGCTATACATATTTAACAAAGAGAACCAAACAAAAAACGGCTTAAGTCGTTGGGATGAAAACGATTCTGCGGCAACGACCAATCTAGTTAGTTTCAACCTTGATAAATTCAAAGTTAAAGATGGCTCGGACAATCTCTGCACTGAATTAATCGGCGAACTTAACAGACTCTATAAAGAAAGTGACGAGTTTCAAAACTATTTCAACAAAGTCAACAGTAAACAAATTGATGTTGAATTTAGAGATGACTATCATCACTTATTAATTTATGACTCGATCAACAACAAACTAATCCTTGACTCCAAGATAGTCAACCAATTTACTCCTATTTATTTCTGGGCTTTTTATTACGCGCTCGCAAGACAGAACCAAACTGAAGACTTGATTTATCAAGAGATGTTTGAATTTTTCTCTTGTTTTGATTTCAGGTTAATTGATTCAGCTATCAAGTTCCTAGAAAGGGATAGAGAAGGGACCAAGAGCTTTGATGCTGGTTCATATTTATTGAATTACCTTAAGACGGTCTTTGAAAAAATCACCAAGGGCACTGAGGCAGATGGCTATTTAGCCACGCAACTACTGCGCAATAGAGCTCTTGCCGGCAGATTGCCATACAAACTAAGTGAGTTTGAAGCAATCTTGAATAAATACGCCAATGACGACCCTTTCTCTGGTGAAGCCTGCCAAGAATATTTTGACAGCTTCAATACTAACTACGATCAAAACCATGCCAAGATTTATTACAAACACTTACTGTCTTCTCTCAAAAAGATTGGACTCAAAACCATTGCCCAGCGCGGTTCTCGCGTTGCTCATGAACAAGGACCAATCCTCGTCAACGCTACTAGTATAATAATTGATCAAGACTTTGAATTGAGCCTGCGCAAAGCACGATCTTCAACCATAGAGGCAATCTCCAAACTTGAAGATGCTGCAAACAAATTCTTCAAACTAAGTGCTGACTTTGAATTAGACAAAGACAAACAAGAACTCAAATCACTATTTGCCGCCAAGCTACTTAATATCAATCTAGACTTAGACAACCTACTCTATCTATCCAAGTCCAACTCACCGAAGGCTCGCTTTCTCAAGTCAGTCAACGAGTTTCGTGACAATATATCAAGTTACAGCACAAGCTTACTGCAACATGCCAGAAATAATCCAAACAAAGAAGCTTGCATCAATTTTCATGACGCAGTAAGAATCCAAGAAAAGAACTTACTCTCAATAATTTTTGACTTAAATCAATTACTAGAAGCAAGCACTCAAGAAAAAGCCAACTCAGTAGTCTACATTCAAAGACCAAGCTCAAGATCAGGTCACTTTATTGCAAGACTCTTGCTGGGACAAAAACTCTATATCGAAACGGACAAAGAATCAGAGAAGCACAGACTTAATGGTATTCCTTACAACTTTGTCAGTCCTGATTTTGATCTAGTAGCTAGTGGTCTTGATTCATTCTTTGAAAACGCCTCCATCTCAGTTGTTACAGATAGACAAAGCGGCAAGCCTGATATCAAGTGGGAAAACGCTGAGGATCTAGCTATTAGTCTTGCACCTGGAATGTACGAGGCTATCAAAGCGGCTCAAAGCCAAGGCAAAAACTTCCACTATCAACTTGAAACTACTTTACTTGGTCCATTGATTGAGATCTTCTTAGCGATCCTGGAAAATGAAATCAGCAATGTCGCCAGCATAGAAACAGACAATCAATACAAACATGGTCTTAGTCTGGATAATTTATTTTCTGCAAGTGAAACCAAAGCCAAAAACCCTGAGCTAGAAAAAATCATCCTTGGCTACCAGAAAGAAATTAATGGAGCTGCTGATTTTTGTTTCAAGTACTACCTGCTTGAGGACGAGGTACAGAGCTATATGCTGCAAGAAGGCTTAGATCGCCAGCAAGCTAGCCAAGAACTACTACTCAATCTATACGACGTGCAACGAGACGTTGCCAAGTATTGCTTACTCAAAAAATCACCTGAGCATGCTTCTGAGCTTTTCACTCAATTCAAGACTTGGTCAGAGGCAATAATGTCAGACGAGAAGCTCTCAGCGAAAGACAAAGCTGATCAAATCAGCCAAAGACTCAATGAATATATCGAGAATTCAGCAGCCAAGATCTTTGTCAAAAAATATATTAGATACCCAGAATCAACAGCCCGCAAGGAATACCTTGAAGCCAACCCTCAAATCAACAGAATCAATATCACCAGCAACAAATCCATCAAAGATGCAGATTTCTATTTTGATCTAAGTGTTGCTCCTAGTCGTATTGATTTTGGTAAACACGTAGTAGCTTCGATCACGACCATTATGGGCAGGATGATTGGCGCCAACGACCCAGAAGCACTTATCAAAGCCAAAGAATACATTGACTTTGTTTCACAAACTCAAAACAGCATTTTTGAATCTGCTGCTGAAGCTGGTTCAGTCAAAGTGATTGAAAACACTTGCAGGGCAATTCAATACTCCAAAGCGATTTCTTTTCAAGGTGTTTTTCAGTCCTTTGCAATTGACGGGGCGCTAGCAAGATCTACCATCAACTCCCGTAACGACAAAGCCTCTGGCTTGCATGTCATGGAATACGGCACTATGGCTTCTACCGGTTATTGCATCACCAAAGAGCCGCTATTTATTTTACTAGGACTTGCAATTAAGTCAGATACTCTTTTTGATTACCTTGGAGTAGAAACTGAAGAAGCCAGAAACGAATTACGGTCAATCATGGCAGAACTAATGGAGCTACGCACCAGTTTCAGCTCGGACCTTGATTGGCAAATGCATATCTACCAAGAGATGGCAGAATCCAAAACCATCCAGAAATACCTGGCAAATCCAGACTATAAATGGCTTCCCAACCTCAAGTCTATCTTTGCATTATTTAAATATCTAGCGGATTACGGCACTGAAGACCAAATGATGTCTCGTACTTATGCTCAGCTCTCTGCCAAGCTTATCGAATACTCAAGAATCATCAACGAAACCGGAATCATTCAACGTATTCAATTAATGAACTCTGCAATCAAAAGAGCCAAAAACAATAATCCTCAGTGTAAGGATTATAAGGACCTGGTTATTGCACTTAACGCTTCTTACAAGGGTAATGTCTCTGACGAAAGAGAAAATGCCAATCAATACTTAATAGCGTTTATTCTTCAACAAAAACAATATATCAAAAATACTTCTTTGCCTGAAATCGACATGCTCATAGAGCACCAAATCAAAAACTATCCTCTACCCAAAGAGATTAGAATTTATGATCCACTTGTCGATCCGCAAACCTTTATGGGCGGGGAGCTTGAGGCAAGAGCAGAATCAGCAATCCAAAAAATTGTAACACTTGAATTAGACCCTCCTTTGACAAGAGAAGTCATAGAAGCCTCAATTATTAGTTATGGTTCAGATTACAAAAGCTGGCGCCTCTTAAGCAAGCTACTCAAAACAGCCAAAGATCCTGCAGCAATCAAAGCCACTCTCGATGCAATGCAAGCAGACTTGAAATACCTTGAGACTTATAGCAAAGGCTTTTACAAGGATCCACTGATCGCTTATCAAGGAGTCGATGTCATTCAACTCAACTCTGATCATGATCGATTAATTGAATTAATGGAAGAATTAGTTACAGTCAAAACCTTGATGCAAACAAACAATCCAGAATCAAGCCTGGTATTACTAGACAACCCTCAACAAGCCAAAAGACCTCTATTAGACTACGACAAATCACTTGAATGGATGGCACTTGGCGGTACCGTTAGCTCGCATTTGATCTCTGAAGAAGTTTACGAGAGATGGAAAAATGAATTAAACGAATCGCAGTCCTGGGCCAAGCTTTATATCCAAAAACTACTTTATCAAGGACAACTCAAACCTGAAGAACGCTCGCAAGATGATGCTTACCTTGAGATTAAGGCAAAGTGCTCTAGCAGTCTAGAGAAAATGAGAAGGGAAGCTGACCTCAAGCGCGACTTAATCATTCAAAAATATAAAGAAGCTCAAGAGATTGGTGTTAGTCACAAAACTCTCAAACGTTATAGCGAATGGATACTCACACTTTCCAAGCTCAATTCCCTGATTGAAGATGATGAACTTAACTTCAATGACTGGTTAGTCTTAGGTGGTAGATGGATTCTCAACGGGCAAAGCAAAGCTGATATTTATTTCATAGTACAACTTTTTGATAAATCTCAAGAACTCAAAAACCTTGGCAAACATAGTTTCCAATTACTAGAGCTCTTTACTACTGAAGCTAAAGCTCTAGACATAGAAGTCAAAGCTCGCTCCATTGAAAATGCAGGCTCTACTAAAGAAGCTGATCTATTGGTCAGTTCAGCAGCTGACAGTCTTGAATATAGAGCTCAGTTAAGCAAGTCAAATCATTGCATCGTACTGCGCATGCATGAATTTAGCAATTACCAAATCCCCACAAATACAAACATCGAAAGGTCTTGGGACAACCTCGTGCTTGACTACCTAGAAAAACTCAAGGAGGATTCAAGCCCAGACCAGCTCAATTTGATTTTTGCAAGAATGCTCAAGACACTGGTAGCCTACAGTGAGAGTCTCAGCAAATTAGAACCACTACTAAAACAAGCAACAGATGATTTTTGTAGAATCAAAGAAGCAGACCACTTAAGCCTGACTCCAATATTTGGTGATCACCGTAAACACAAAGGCGTCATTGGCAACCTGGCAGCGGCAAGTGAAGACCTTGCTCCTGTTTCTAAACTCTCAGAGATGTTTATTGTCTCGTATTTAATTATGCTGACAGCTGGGGTTGAAGATGAAAATGAAATCATTAACAAGCTAGCTATTTTCTTCGATCAATACCTCAATGTTCACGAAGAGGATTACCCACCTTATATTTTCCATAGTCTTTGTGCTGGAGCCAGTTATGGCTTCAATCAAGACTACTACCTTGAACCAAACTTGCGAGCCAAGATGTTCAAGCTGGCTGCCAAGTCAGGAATGGATTGCTATAAAATACTTCAACATTTAATTGCTCGCAAATCAGTCTTAAAACATAGTTCGCAAGAATATCGCGATTCTATAATTGGTGATTATGACAATGGCATGATTGCAATTTGCTACCAGCAAGGCAATATTTGTATTGAAGAGCGTTTCTGGAGCTGCATGAGAGCCCTGCGTAATTTCATCCGCAATTACCACGATAGACACCCGCTACCAATTGTAATCAAAGGAGCTGATGCCACGGTCTCCAAATTATTCCGTTACAAACTTGATGATAATTGCAAACTCAATTGGATTGCTGGTCTTTCTAATATCGGCAAACATTCTTGGGATCTCAATTGCGTTTTCAGATCACCACTCTTGCGTGACAGAATCAAAATCAATCCGAGCACTGCAACTCAATACATCAATATCTCAGTCTTTACTCCATTTTTGACAGAGAAAGGTGAGATCAAACAAATCTATACTTCATTTAGACCTGAAGTGATTGAAGAACAAAAACTCGATTATTTATCAGCAACTGAAGGCTACCAAGTAAACGATGAAGGTTTTGTCCATGCAGTGATTAACCTAGAACCAGACATTGACATGGAAGCCAAACATGAAGAGATGACCAAGTTACCACTGCGCCTACCTAAGCCAAACATCATCATGTCTGCGCACACTCACCCACAATATATCAACGGCTTTACCTTAGAACTAGGTATCCCTGAAGTATGGTCTATGCTGAGCATGCAGCAGATGTATGCCAAAACCGAACTACCCAAGATTCTCAAACAAGTCTCACTAGAGGGTTTGGTGCAAATTGATTTTATGCACAAAGAGTTTGAATCAAAAAGCGACTTGGCAATAGCTTTGGTCGATAAACTCAAAGCTGCCAACTGTGACCATATTGATTCATGGTTACTGAAAGCCAGTAGAGATTCTGGTGGAAGAGGTATTAGTGGTCAGGTAAGTATCCACAAAGACAGAGCTGATATTCTTGATTTCATTTTTGAAAAAACCAGAACTGATGATTTGGTAATGCAAGAATTCGTTCCCAATAATGCAAGAGCCTTTATTTTGCCAGAGTTTTTGACTAAGCTCGAAGATAGTTTCATTGAAGCAGGCATAGCGATTACTAGAACAACTCCTTACGAGCAAATATTTTTTGCAATGAGAAGCTTCCAAAGTATCAGTGGTATCAAGGGTTATCTTTTCTCTGCCAATATTGGCGCTGTTACAGTTAATGCCGGTCAGGGAGCGAAGATGTTTTATGGTGAGCCTAGCTATATCATGCCACTTTATATCGCGGGCAAAATCCAAAAACTCATGGATGAACAAGGTGAAGCAATACTCAAAGAAGCTATCCCAAAACATGCTCTTGAATTTGCCAAAACAAACAATATCCCCGTTGTCCAAAATCAACTTGGCAGCAGCAACTGTGTGATGCTCAATGGTTTATTTGATTATATTCCTTATGTCTACGCAATCCGCGACTCAAGACGCTATATCCTTAACTGCAAAGACAATAGCAAAGGCGGCATTGACTACTCCTATAATTATCAAGGCGAAGAAACAATCCTACTTAGTGGTGACTGCCAAAAAGACTCCCTCGACCAACTTGAAAACCTACTTAAAGCCAGTGCCAATAATGAACACCAAGGTCCAGAAGAAATTATTGACATTGACCTTGCCAAAATTGAACTTAATAGTGGACTCGGTCAAGCCAACCTCTTACAGAAAGCAATCGAAGATATGGCTCCTGAGAATAGAGATGTGTTTCTTGAGTGGACTGAGGATCTTGGGGATATCAGCTCTTCGCTTATTGTGAAGAACTAGCTTCAGTTCTGTTTGAATTTCATTAGGTTTATAGCCAAGGATTAGGTCTAAACCTAATAAGGGGGGGACTAGTCTAAATCCGCCTCCACCATTCTCCCGCCCGGGCGACGCAAAAACAATGAAGCGCCACCGATAACGGGTATTGCCGACAAAGTCGTCAGTCCGTGTGTTTGATTAGTGAAACGAAGCTTATAGAGTAGCTTCGTACGGATATAACGCAAATCGAGACATTTTCAGTCCCATTACAGCCTTAATCGGGACATCGATGTCCCGATTAAGGGTATAATAGAGGAATTAATGTCCCAATTGGGATTTTAAAGAGAAAAACCATATGTCCAAACGAGAACTTAATCAACGTCAAAAAATCATACTAGAGATTCTTGCTAAGGAAGGAAGTGCTAATACTGCAAGCATAGTAGCGGCTGTAGAGGAAGTAGCTTCAAAAACCATTGTAAGGGATCTAAATCTTTTACAAGATTTAGGACTAATCAAAAAAAGTGGTCAAGCAAAAGCAACAAGTTATTCTCTCTTACCACTTTATAAATTAACTAATGACATTGATAAAGAAGAATACTTTCAATTAGAGCCTGATGATAGAGAAATAGAAAATAAATTCAATCTATCAATCTTCTCTGATCTAGAAGTTAGTTCTGACAATATATTTACCAAGAGTGAATTAGACCAAATTAAAAGTCTAACAAAAACTTATCAGGCGAACAGATCTGAACTCAGTCGAGCAACTATCAAGAAAGAATTTGAAAGGTTAACCATTGAACTTGCATGGAAGTCATCTAAGATTGAAGGAAATACTTACTCTTTGCTTGACACTGAAACGCTGTTGAAATCTGGGATAGTAAGTCCTGGTCATAGTGAAGAAGAGAGATTGATGCTGCTCAATCATAAACATTCTTTGAATTATATTTTTGATAATCCTAAGTACTATAAGGATTTAAGTCTGAATAATTTGACTGAGCTGCATAGTTTGATTGTAGATCAACTGGAGATAGGTAAACAAATACGTACAAGATTAGTTGGCATTACTGGTACTAATTATCAACCCCTGGATAATGAATTTCAGATTAAAGAAGCTTTGTTAAAGACTTGTAAATTAATTAATCAGTGCTCTGACCCAATGGTTAAGTCATTATACGCTTCAGCATTACTTGCTTATATTCAAGCCTTTGAGGATGGTAATAAACGAACAAGCAGAATTGTGACTAATGCACTTTTAATAGCTTATGATTATTGTCCACTTTCTTATAGAAGTATAGATATCGGTGAGTATAAAAAAGCAGTCTTGCTTTTTTATGAACAGAACAATATTCGATATCTTAAAGAGCTTTTGATTGAGCAATATGAATTTGCAGTTGATCATTATTTTTGTTAAGGACACGCTGAAAAACGAAGTTTTTCTAGTCGGGTCCATGAAAAAAGGTTCTGTCAGTGCTTAACATGGTTGTGAAAAAAAGCAGAGATGATAACGAAGAAAGTATGACCCATGTTGGGTCTGTAAAGACCCCCACGTGACAGATAAGGGATGAGACTTTGCATTTTTCAATGCATCCTTAATAGTAATAGATTAAGTAGAGAACTTCTCCAACTAGGTTTCCACCATTTATTACCCTTTAAACCTGGCTCTATAGCTGGTTTTTTTCTTTTTGGGAACTAGACCATCATTGAAGCTTGTCCTCTCTATGTTTAGTTAACGTGTTTTTAACCATGGAGTGGCATATTATACCCATAGTATGTTATACTAGTTATTGATGGCAAAGGTGGTAGTTAAAGTTACGGCAAAGTTTGTAAAAGACACCAAAAAACTTTTAACTGCTGAGGATTTAGAAGAGCTATATGACTATCTCTCTGAAAATCCAACAGTTGGACCAATAATTAGAGTAACTGGAGGTGTTCGGAAATTACGTTGGAGTCCTCAAAAATCAAATAAGGGCAAGAGTGGAAGCTTAAGGATCCTTTATCACTACTCCAATAATATTTTAGTCATCATGCTTGGCGCTTTTTCTAAGTCTGATATCGAAAATATATCAGAAGCAGAGAAAAATACGTTAAGAAAAATTCTACCGAAACTGGTTGAACAACTTATGGAGGATCTATGAAAAAGAAATCACTAGGACTTGAATTAATTGAATCTATTGAAGAGGCTCTGAGTAAGCCCTCTACTATTAGAACGGTACGGTCTGGAATCGATGTTAAGCAAGTTAGGAAGCAGCTCAATATGACTCAAAAAGTTTTTGCTGATACTTTTGGTTTTGGTTTAGAGACTGTGAGGAAGTGGGAGCAAGGAATAAATTCACCAGACAAGAGCGTGATTTCGTACTTGCTTTGTATCCAAAAGGCGCCGAAAGTTATTAGTAAGTTGTTATTGCCTGAACTCAAAAAACAAAGCTAGATTTTAACCATAAGGTGGGAAATCATTGTAACTCCGCCTCCACCATTTTTTGATAAATCATCGAAAAAGCAAAGAAAGCCGGACGTGGGCATATTCTCCTAAGGTAAATTGATAAGGCGTGGCATCAGCTGGGTACAAAATAACTGTATTAATTAAGAAGAAGACAATGAAACACTTAGGGCAAATTCATTTAAATATCAGCAAGTCTCAATTTATTGAAAAGCTCAAGTCCGTCACCATACCAGTTTTAATTGAAGAACTAAATCAATCAAATAAAGAACGAGAAAGCAATTGGTTTGTAAATCTTATTAAACAGGACTATAAAGCAATAAATAAATCCTATAACGTTTTGTGGGAGCAAGACGTATTTGTTGATTCAAATAGACCTTCTAATACCTATTTCGCAGGTGAGGTAACTGAAAACTCAGTTAGGATTTACGTACCTAAAACGAATAAGGATAACTCATTTGATTACAAGCACATTAAAGCTATTGATGATAAAGCACAAGGCTTGCTCAAAAAGCTTGAGGAAGCAACAATAGTAGCAGCAGAATACTCTTATGACAATTATTGTGGAGTTACAACAGATGGTGAAAGGTTGTTTTACTATGAGCTAATTTTTGATGAGTTAAACAATATTGATGTAATTAAACATAAATTCAAACACGAACAAGATGGTAGACAATGGTTTAATTTTTTGCGGCTACCAAGAGGATGTATTGGAGACATCACAATACCGCTATATACAGGTCTAATACTCACTCTCATTTATATACTAGGTGACTCTCCTAATATTGGCAACCTTGATTTTAAATCGTTTACCGTGTTAACGATGTTCACAAGTGTAATATTCATGCTCATTGGAAGGATATTAATCTCTATCAAATACATAAATTATCAACGGAAAATTGCTGATGAGATTTTCATGCACGTCATAGAAAAAATCATATAGGCACAACACGTATCTCGCATTGGGAATTTTGGGGCGCGTTGTTCAGCATCCCTTTCTTTGAACAGTTCAAAAGACTCTTTTTAAAATTACTTTTTATTCTTCATTACCTGTCTCGTATAATGGGTGCACTCCAACGCGGACCCTCTTGCTTAAACTTCCAAACTTCCACAATCAAAAATACATCACCACAAATCTGATTCTGTTTTTGAAGCTTCAGAGACAAGGCTTGCGAGCCCGTAGGGTTTATCCGAAGTTTACTTTCGTAAATGAGGACGAGTATAACGCAGTATGTGAAGTTTTAAGAGCAGAATCTAGATGTCTTGGAGTAGTTCTAGCGCCACTTCCGCCAATTCTGGCTCAGTGAGCTTATCAAATTCATACCAAAGCTCAACGATATCTGTTTTACAATCAGTCAGCTCAGGGTTCATTGCCAAAAATTCATTTAAATTATCATACATTCTATAACAAGTGATTGCTCTATAAAGATCTACAACCATTGACTTGTAGTAGCCAACCTCTTTGTCGTTAACAAAATGGCTAAAGAAAGTTGTAACCAGCTCAACTTGCGAATCATATGCTGTTGATGTCTTTGAGCTATCTCTACTATCGTCGAATAATTCCATGATTTGATTTAAACAGTTTTGTATTAAGCCTCGGTTAAGCTTGGTAAAATTTATGCATCCGCTGTATTAAATTTTTGACCATTTGCATTTACTGGCTTTCCAAATTTAGGTTCAGCTGTTTTGGCTTTGGCAGTAGCAGCTGAACTAGTATCTTTTTTGTATTTTTGTAATGATGTTTCTAATGCAGCTAATGGTTTAACTACTTGTCCGATTGGGCATGGTTTAACTACTTGTCCGATTGGGCTTTGATTATTTATTGTTCCTGACATAATTGCACTCTATTCTTGTCATTAATAGAGCAAATTCAGGTTAAATACTGGTTAAATCAGTATGCTAATATTATGTCCAGACGTCATTGTGAGGCTTTTGCCGAAGCAATCCACTCAAATGCATTAGATTGCTACGCCTTATGGGCTCGCAATGACAAGAAACAAGATGAGCCAAGAAATACAATTTAACACTATAGAAGAAGCGATTGCTGATATCAAAGCCGGTAAAATGGTAGTGGTGGCTGATGACAGTGATAGAGAAAACGAGGGTGATTTGATCTGTGCTGCTGAATCTGTTAGCCCTGAGATCATCAATTTTATGGCAAAAGAAGGTAGAGGACTTATTTGCCTAGCTTTAGAGAAAAAAATAGTTGAGAAACTAGAACTTGGAGAAATGGTTGATGTCAGTAGCGACACCATGCAGACGGCTTTTACTATCAGTATTGATGCTGATCCAAAATACGGAGTAACAACAGGAATTAGTGCTTCTGATAGAGCCAAAACTATTCAAGTTGCAATTCAAGACGATGCCAAACCTAGTGACCTTAGAAGACCGGGACATATTTTTCCACTAAGAGCAATTGATGGTGGTGTACTCAAGCGCGTGGGTCACACTGAAGCAGCTGTTGATCTTGCAAGATTAGCTGGTTTCAAAAATGCTGGAGTGATTTGTGAGATCCTTAAAGAAGACGGAGAGATGGCTCGTAGAGATGATCTTGTAACTTTTGCAAAAAAACATGATCTCAAATTTATTACTATCGCGGACCTTGTTGCCTATAGACTAAAAAACGAACGTTTTGTTCATAGGGTTACCGAAGCAGCTCTGCCAACTAAATACGATGAAGATTTTAGGATTATTGGTTATAAGGATTTTCTTTCTAACAAAGAGCATGTAGCTCTAGTCTTGGGCGACGTCGAACACTCACAAGACAAATCAGTATTAGTAAGAATGCATAGTGAGTGTCTTACTGGTGACCTGTTTGCCAGCCTAAGATGTGACTGCGGCGATCAGCTCAGTAGCTCCATTGAACAAATTCGCGATGAGGGACTTGGTGTCTTAGTTTATTTAAGACAGGAAGGCCGTGGAATTGGTTTACTCAATAAAATCAAAGCATATAACTTACAAGACCAAGGTGATGACACGGTAGAAGCCAATCACAAACTTGGTTTCCCGACTGACCTAAGGTCATTTGGAGTTGGCGCGCAGATACTTACAGATCTTGGTTTAAAGAAAATCAGACTACTGACAAACAACCCTAAAAAAATCCATGGTATTGATGGTTATGGTTTAGAGATTGTAGATAGAGTAAGTATTCAAATCAAAAGTCAAAAGCATAATGAGAAGTATCTTGATACCAAGAAAGACAAGATGGGACATTTACTTTAAACTCACTCCGTGAGCTTAAAGTAAATGTCCCATCTTGTCTTTCTTGGCTCACTTCGTTCGCGGTTGCGGCATCAAAGATGCCTGGTTGCGCTTATTTCATTCGCTGCTTGCGCTTCGCTGCCTCTTTTAGTTTTTCATTTCTAAACTACGCATAGAAGATAGCAACCCAAAGTAGCTTGTAGTCTTGCATACTTGCTTAGAATCATCCATCAACAGAGGCAGCGAAGCGCAAGCAGGCATCTTTGATGCCGCAACCAGGGAGCCGAAGGCGACCACAACCGCCCATATTTAAATTTCAGCTCATGCTAAAATTTAAATATGGGCTTAGATGATTGTATATTCTGTAAGATTATCAAGGGCGAAATCCCTTCTGAGAAGCTATATGAAACAGAGCAGGTAATTGCTTTTAAAGACATCAGCCCTGCAAGTCCGCATCATTATCTAATCATCCCCAAAATACACAAGGCAAGTCTTAATGAATTTGATCAAGAGCACAAGTTGATACTTGGAGAGATACTGTTAGCTGCAAAAGAAATCGCAGTCAAACAAGGATTTGCCGAAAGTGGTTATAGAACGGTGATCAACACTGGCAAAGACGGCGGGCAAACAGTGCATCACTTGCATATGCATCTACTGGCTGGAAGGGAGCATAAATGGCCCCCTGGTTAGATTTAGTCGCAATCAACACTGCTAAGTTAGCTAAAGTGTTGATCAGATTATTAAGGCTGGGTGAGGGCACAGCCCTGCCTGGAAGAGTTGCTCTTGCAATAAGTCCCAAACTACTCCATTATTTTTCACGCGAGTTGAGCCTGTCTAGAAAGGCTCATATGCAAGGCTTAGGAGCCCGTAGGGCTTGTCCGAAGTTTGTTCAAACAAATGAGGACGAGTATAACGCAGCAGATGAGTCTTTCCAGGCAGGCTCAATGGTTACTGGCACTAATGGTAAGACAACCACTAGCGGTATTCTCAAAGAGATTTATAAAGCAGCCACCAAGCAAGATCCTATCTCTAATGAAATGGGTGCCAATCTATATTATGGTATCGTCGCTGAATTAATCAACTCGAGTAATTTGGGCGGCAAACTCAAATCCAATAATTATGTACTAGAAGTCGACGAAGCTGCGTTCCCCGAGATCAGCAAAGAGCTTGTGCCAAGCTCCATTCTCGTCACCAATCTTTTTAGAGATCAACTTGATAGATTTGGAGAGATAGATACCACTCAAAAGCTTATTGTCAAAGGGATAAAGCACTGTGTTGGTTCAACAATCGTTCTCAATGCTGATGATACAAAAGTATTTGAGATCAAAGGATTACTCAATAAACAAGACTTCAAGTTTTTTAGTTTTAGAGTTGAGTCCGCTAGCAAAATTAGTAATTTAGACTCTCTAACAACAGAACAACACGAAACAGATTTAGTGACTGAATTAATCAAAAACAAGATTGGTAGTTCTCGTATCAAACTAAACTATCAAGGTCAATCGATAGAACTTGAACTTAAATTACCAGGACTTTATAATGTCTACAACGCCAGTGCCGCTGCAGCGACAGCTATTGTTGCTGGCATTGACTTAGAAACTATCAAACAAGGCATTGCAAACTATCATGGCAATTTCGGGCGAGCAGAACTAAAAGAATTCAACGGTGTTCAATTTACTAGTTTCCTTATTAAAAATCCCACTGGTGCAACTGAAGTGCTTAAAGACCTTGCTCAAGATCCGCAAGCCAAATACTTAATAGCAATTAATGATAATTATGCTGATGGTCGAGATGTTTCTTGGCTCTGGGATGCTGAGTTTGAAAGACTCAAAACTGAATCAACTATAGTTTGTAGTGGTAGCCGAGCAGCTGACATGGCACTGCGACTAAAGTATGCTGGAATAAATCCACAACAAATCTCAATAGAAAATAATTTAAAGAAAGCAGTCAAGCTTGCAACTAGCTCAAAAAAAGCAAATGAGAAGCTATATTTGCTTCCCACTTATACTGCTCTGTTAGAATTGAATAAAATTTAGTTCTAAGGCTTTTATACTGCTGCTTTAGCGATAGTAACAATACCTTCAAACGCCGCTTTGTCCTGAACTGCAAGTTCAGCAAGCATTTTACGATTAAGTCCAATGTTTGATTTTGTTAAACTGTTAATGAATCTACTATAAGATAGACCAAATGGAGTTACAGCTGCACCAATACGTTGAATCCAAAGACCTCTGAAATCTCTTTTCTTAAGACGTCTATCTTTGAATGCTCTTTTAAGTGCATGCATCATTCCTTGCATTGCTGCTTTAAATATTTTGCTACGTCCACCTTTGAAACCCTTGGTTAATTTCAAGATTTTCTTGTGTTTCGTTTTTCTAGCTGTTCCTCTTGTTACTCTCATTATTTTTCCTGTTTAAACTTAACGTGCATATTTTGGGTATGGGAACATCCCCATTGCATTGTCCATTTGTGAAGCATCCATGGTAGATTCTGGTCTTCTTAGTCTCAGCTTATGTCTTGCTGACATATGTGAATTCAAGTGTTTAATACCAGATCTCTTAAAAGTTATTTTACCGGTGCCAGTAATTTTGAATCTTTTCTTGGCTGATTTATTGGTCTTTCTTTTGCACATAAGATTGGATTGTATCATAAGCTAAGCTGTAATTTGTATTAAGAAAGTATTTGAAAGCTGTAGGCTAAGAAGGCTCTATGGCTGTAAGGGGAGAGGTTTATATCTTCAGATTGCCTTACAGCCTTAGAGCCCTTCAGCCTTTGTGCCTCAATTAGGGGGGAATACCTAATCCATAAATACGCTATACGCTATACTTGGTACGGAGATATTTATATTTTGTATAGATATCTTAAAAACAAAGGAAACAAGACTATTAGCCAAGAGCTGAACAATTCAGTTATTGTTGGCCGTGCCACTGCCCAGTCCACCAGCAGTCCAGTTAATCACGTCCAAGCAATAGCAGAAACACAGACCCCAGAGCTCCGCGACGCAGCTCCAGCCAAATCAATTTGGGAGAAATATGCTGACCCGACTAATTATCAGATTCAAGCATCCGATTCAAGGAAACTATTAAACAAAAAACCTACTGAAGATCAGCCTCTGATTAAACAAATCCATCTTGATTTGAGCTTCGCAAGAATTGGTAGCCTGGCAATGTTCGCACGCTCAATTCTATCTGGCTTGTTTGATTCTAGTAGAGAAAATGATCCTGAGACCAGTAAAACGAAAACACTAGATATTGTAGATGATTATTTACACAAGCTTAGGCAACAGTCTCAATATTCAATTCACGCACAACCAGGAAGTGACAGACGTAAACCTGATGATATTGCTTCCGATGGGGTTGAGAATATGGTTGCAGCGAGCCTCGGAAATAATGTCTATAAAGTAAATGCCTTTGTTGCTCCCTGGCTTAGTTTATTCAAAACATTTTTTCCTTATAACGACAATCCTGTATGGGGACTTATTCCTAGGATGGTTGACTTTGTTGATAATAGTTCCGGCAAGTTGACCAATATATTTTGGAATATTAGAAGGCTCGGTAAAGCATTTGTTGCATATGATGGTGGTATCGACTCTACTGCATTCCGACATAAGCAAAACGAAGTCCGTGAAGTTATTAATTATTATACCAATCGTATACTCTTTAAAAATAATTCGAAATTGTTCAAGCCTTTGATAAATCTCTGGCATAAACTATTTAGTACCGACCAACATCATTCGAATACCAGTCCTCTTACTTCTGGTAATGATCACAACATCCAAACTATAAAAGAAGAGATGGCTCAAAATTTCTGGAACAACATTAAAGCCGTTGGTTCAGCAACTTATAATTGTGCACATCAAGGTGGTATCCCCAAGGTAGTAGGTAGTGAAGAGCCAGAAAATCAAACCTGGTATGTAAGACTCAAGATTGCAAGTAAATGTCTTGGATTTCCAGCTGGTGCAATAGGTGCTCTTTTGAACACTGCTGGTATTGGTTTAAATTTCTTAGGTTCTTTCTTTAATATCGAACCTTTAAGGGTGCTCTCGGATAAATCCACTGACATTGCAAACGGTTTAATGTCACTAGTCTATTTAACAGGTGAAGTTCCAGCGAACTTGAATGAGTTCATCAAAAAAGGCAAAGAAAAAACTGATCTAAATAGACATAGAAACCTAGCTGTATTTGCGATTGGTGCGTTAGGTATGTTAAACAGAATCAAAGTATTGCCTGGAATAAAGACAATGATGAATTTAGTCAAAGTCAAACCATTACTCGATAGATTCGACAAAACTCTTCGTCACTTCTTCTTATTCTTCTTCTCATACAATAGATTAGTACTTCATAGTGATGAAAAAGCCATTGAAGCTCAAACCGCTCCAATTGAAGAGCTACAAGAAGCCGAAATGCATAATAATTTACGTGCACATCTATTGTTACCATTCAGAGTATTAATGAATGATAAGCAAGTAAGTCATAGCAAGACAGCCTAGGAGCCTCCTAGATCAAAGCATCGTCGAGACTTGTTGAGCTAAATCACAAGCTACATAGGAGCCGACTACGTCTTTATTACTATTAAGAATATTGTTGTCAAGAATAAAATCTTGCTCTAACCAATTTAAATGCTCAGTCATTGCCTTAGAGACAATAGCCTTGACCCTGTGACTACCATCAATAATTTTAATTAGAACAACTTCTTTAGTTTCCAAATTTGCAATCATCATCAATCCCTCAGCCCCGCCCTTGGCAATTAAGTTCTTGGAATTCTTCATCAAGAGAGAGTCAATTTGAGACTTACCTCCAATAATCAGAGGATAGTCTCTCATTGCCTGAAGAATCTCACCATAAGCAGGATTAACAATCATGGCTGCAAAGATCTTAGTCATTTTAGAGAGACTCATATGAAAGCTCGGCAGTCCACAACCATCAATTCCAAAAGCCCCCAAGCTCTCAGCTAACAAGTCTTCTAGTTCTTTTAGAATTAATTTTTGTATAGGGTGATCAATCTGCGTATAATCATTAAGTGACCAACCTTGTTTTTTGCAGGCCGCAATTAATGCAGTATGTTTAGCAGAGCAATTATGTTCGATCTTTGATTTCAAACTATAGCTTGACGTCTTGTAAGTTCCACAACGCAAATCATTTTCTTGAACTTCAAATTTGGACATTAATTTATTAACCAAGGCAAGTTGTTCGGGCTCTGAATTATGAGAAGCTATCGAAATTGCTAATAATTCACCATTTAGCTCATCACCGAGAATATCTTTTGCGACTTTGGCTTGAATTGGTTTAATTAAAGATCGAGTAAAACAAGTAAAATCTGAATCACCGGCGCTGATTAATTCTCCGACAGAATTCACCAGGGTCACAATTCCATAATGCTCACTCTCGAGTAGATTATCTCTAAAAACTTGGGCTAATTTAATTGTATTAATCATCTTTTAGTCTATAATAACCTTATGATCAGAACTTTTCTTTCTGTTTTCCTATCTATTTTATTACTTTGTGCTCCGGCACAAGCAACAGACAGTGAAACTGTCGAAAAAATATACCAGGAAATATATCACGCATGGAATAACCATAACGCCGATAAATTATTTGCATACTACAGCAAGAGTTTTATCACAGGCGATGGTATTAGCAAAGATGAGTATCGCGAATTAACAGAAAAACTCTGGGAGACTTACCCAGATATCAAAATTGAAAACCAAAAGAAAACCATCAGAAGTCAAGACAGCTACGCTACGATTTCGGGAATTGATTTTTTCTATGGAACTAGTGCAGAAGAGAACAATGATCTTAAAAAATCTGGAATACTCAATGCAATTTCCCAAGGTCAAACTTTCTTGCAAAAATATGGCAAGAACTGGAAAATCGAATCAGACCATATCAACTTTGAATTAGTTACTGTTTATTACGGTAACGCCAAACAATACCTTGATGAACACCAAATCTACTTTAGTAGCCCAGAACAAGTCAAAGCTGATGATCAATATTCTGCAACACTTTACTTTATACTCCCAGAGAACATTAAAGCAACAGCAACTATCAATAAAGAGCTTATCCAAAAACCTGGTGACGCTAGCCCAGAAGAATCCTTTCAAATCATCAAAGATCATAAGCTCGAAAGACTGTTTCAAGCGAACACCAATAATCACAATGAGCTTGTTAGCGCTACAATCATTTTGTCGAAGGGAATCATTGAACCGAAGCTAGACGGCATACTTTATATCTCAAAAAGAGTTAACGTACTTGCAGCGATAACTAAAGAAGAACCAGGGCAAATAGTCACAAAATCATTTGCAGCTAGCTCTGAAACTAAAGAAAAGAAATAATGGACCTTGTTGGAAGCAAACTCAAAGAATATTTGAGCCAAGCTCAGATCAAAGAAGCAGTTGCTATAGCCTGTTCTGCTGGCATTGATTCAATGGTACTACTTGAAAGCTGCCGTCTCAACTATAATAATGCTCAAATCTATTGTCTACATCTTGATCATAACCTGAGAGAGGATTCTCAAATAGCAGCTAATTTCTTAGAAAGATACTGCAAAGAACACAAGATTAAATATATTAGCAAAACTCTTAAGCCTGGGGAAATCAAAGGTTGCGAGCAAAGTGCACGAGAAGCACGCTATCAATTCTTTGAAGAGAGCTGCCAAGAATACAGCATTAAAGACCTATTACTTGGTCATAACCTCAATGATCAAGCAGAGACTATATTGTTCAGAATATTTAGAGGCACCAATACTAGTGGACTGCAAGGTATCGCACAATCAAGGCAACATGGCAGTATCACTATCCATAGACCCTTTTTAGAGCTTCGCAGAGACACTATTGCAGAATATGCCCAAGCTCAGGGTTTGGAGTTTGTCGAAGACCTCAGCAATAACAATCTTGCTTTTGCCAGAAATAGAATTCGCAAAAATATTCTTCCAGAAGCTCTTGAAATCAATCCTAAAGCACTTGAAAACATTGCTCAACTCGCACAGCTAATGACAATTGAACAAGATTATATAAAAGAAGGCTTAAGTCAATCTCAGCATCGTGAACCAGCATGGAACTTAGAAGACTTCCGTAAACTAGAACCAATCATTCAGCGCAAATTACTAGAACAATATTTCACACCCAATATTGCTTTTGTAAATGATTTTATGGCAGCAATAGCCCAAGGGGGCTTCCATAGGATCAATTTCAGCAAAAATAAATTCTTTACAATCAAACAGAAAGAGATCCATTTAGAGCTACAATTGAAAACATGATTGCAAAATCAGATATTCAGATTTTATATTCAGAACAAGAGCTAGCTCTGCGAGTCAAAGAATTGGCTTCACAAATCTCGACGGACTATAAAGACAGTAAGGATTTGATTCTTATTGGTGTACTCAAGGGCGCTTTTGTCTTCCTCTCTGACTTGATGAGAGAAATCAGCGTTGACTGTCAGATAGAATTTATTCGTCTCTCTAGTTACGAGCAAGGGACGACAAGCTCAGGCAAGGTTAAATCGATGGACCTGACTTTACCAGATCTTACTGGCAAAGATGTCATCATAGTTGAAGACATAATCGACTCTGGAAGAACAGCCAAGTTTTTGGTTGACTTTTTTAAAACACAAAATGCAAGAACCATCAAGCTTGCAACTCTCTTTGATAAACCTTCCAGGAGAATAGATGAACTGAAAGAAATCAAAGCAGACTACACTTGTTTTGAAATTGAAGACAAATTTATTTTGGGCTATGGATTAGATTTTGAACAAAAGCATAGGGATCTACCTTATGTAGGATACATTGAATAATCTCACAAAGTGAGATTATTCGGTTGCGGAGCTTCGCTCCTGGTTGTGGTCGGCTCTTAGCCTCCCTGGTTGCGGGGACCTTTCAGGTCCAGAACGGGATTTGACTTCTTCTATGTATTCTTAATTCTGCTACAACCGTTCTATGCTGCTCCATGTGATCTATATTCAAAGAAGCAGCGAAGCGTAACCAGGAACAGTTTTGCTGTGACACAACCAGGCATCTTTGATGCCGCAACCGTAGTAAATCAGCTTCGCTGGTTAACTTCTTTGTGATGATCTTCACTATAACCCGTCAACTTAGCACTCAACTTCTTAGCCGGTTCATCAAGTGCACCAATTAAGAAATAACAAGAACCAATATTAATTGCACTTCTAACAACATCAGCAAGAGCAGATGGTAATTTAATTGCTTTGTATATTTTTTCCTGAACCGGATCTGCAATTAATCTAATCCAAGCAGTCGGCAAACCTATTGCGGCAATACCATCGTGCAAAAGCATCTTGAAACCTGCTTTGGACTTGTCTTCTGGCTTTGGAGCATATTTAGCATTGGCTGCAACTCTGCCACCAGTTGAAACGATCGCAAGTGACCAAAGTGCACCGTAAAGTGCTGATGCAAGAGGTTTTGGTAACCAATTAAACATTAACTTACGCAAACCTTCAGCGGTTTCATTTCCTAAAGCAAAAGTTTTACGCAAAGGCCATTCGTCCTTAAGGAATTTCTCTAAGAACTTCCACATAGCGGATTTCTTTTCAGGTGCTGATTTTTTTACTGGAATAGTTTGCGCAAGAGGAGCACTCAATTCTTGTAATTTCTTAGTTTGATCATTAGCTGTCTCTTTTTTAGGCACAAGTGCATTGGGAGCATTAGCATCCAATAGACGCTCTTGCCCAAGACCAGTATTCACTGATCCTTGATTTGCTATAGCAGTATCGAGGCCTGTATCTATAGGCGCACTTCCTTATTGATTAGTACTTACAAATTCAACAACCCGAAGAATACGTAAGACACATTAATCCTAGCATAACAGAAGGGTATTTTAGATTAAAGATTGAGAATAATTCTCAATAATAGGGGGGTTCACCCTTGCCGAATGGGACTAGCCATTATCAGAGTTTTCAGATACAAGGCAGGCGATGAACGAACAAGGCTGAGTTGGCTGAGCCGCCAATGATGACTTGTCGTTCAAGCATAACGCAGTAGCTGGAAACACTGGTATTGGCTAGTTGTTGACTTGGAGGAATTCCGGTTCGATGAGTCCATAACCATTGTCCTCTCTCTTATAAACAGCAGCAATCCTATTTGAAAAAATATTCAAGAACATATAGAAGTTGTGACCACAGTCATCCAACATTTCGACTGCTTGTTCTGGCTCCATTGCTTTCATACGAAAGCGTTTGACTTTAATAATCTCAGGCTCTATGTAGTCCTGAATATGACTAGCAAAATCTTCTGGTAGTTCATCTCTTTCAAAATTCTCAAGACCATATTCTTTAACACTCTTGCCGTTGTGAATCTTACTGTAGATCTTGGTTTTATATTTTCTCAACTGACCATCAATCTTGTCTATAACAGTGTCAATACCTGCATAGACATTGGCTTCTGAAGACTGGCATCTGATAACGTGTCCACCTTTGAGGTTGATAGTGATTTCAGCTTTTTGGCTTTTGTCTCTGTTCTTTTTAAGAACTGAAAGAACCATTCTTATATCGTGGTTCTGAATTAATGAATCAAAGTGTTTATGTATTCTCGTTAATTTAGAGTTAGCATATTCCCTGATCGCTTCGGTAATTTCTATATTCTTACCTTCTATAATAGTTTGAGATCCGACAGTCATAATTTGTAACTCCTCTTTGTTATTCTGCATTAGTCTTAAAACTCTAAGACATAGGACATTATGATAGCAATTATAGCATTTGAGGACACAAACATGAATACTTAAGGACCTCATTAACATGCTAATATCAATTCCCAAGATGGCTAATCTATCTAACAATAAGCGCTCAGTGGTCACCAACAGGACTCGCTCAGTCAAAAACAAACTCAGGATTGCCTATACCCTTGGCGACCTTGCTGGCATCGGCGAGGAAATATTTTTTAAATTCCAAAAACAATATCAAGCTAGAGAAGATCTAGAGATTAGTTTACTTGATAACAATTTTGCTTATGAAGATCTAACAAAGAAACTAAAGCCAGGTCAATGTTCTGCTGCAGCTGGTGAGCATAGTTATAAAGTTCTTGAATCTGCCAATAAAAAACTAAATGATGGTGACTATGACTATTTAGTAACCGGACCTGTAGCAAAAGAGTCTCTCTGGCGTGGCGGCATACAATGCTCTGGTCAAACTGAATTATTGGCACAACTTAATGGTTTATCCCGTGAAGATATCGAAATGTTTTTTGTACTTGACCAAATCAAAGTAGTACTTGCAACAAGGCATGTACCAATTACCCATGTGCCAGAACTTCTTGAACAAAGACTAACAAAAGTCATTAGTAATAGTTTGCTTGCACTTAAAAACATTTGGTCAATTAATAAACCCAAACTCGCCGTTGCAGCCCTCAATCCACACGCTGGAGAAAATGGGATCATCGGATTAGAGGAAAATGACTTCATGAACCAGATGATTCAAGAAGCTAGAGACCTCTATAAACTTGAGATAGAGGGTCCTTCGCCAGCTGACTCCTTATTTGCAAGAATGGCGCAGAATTATTTAAGGGAAACGGAAGAAAATCCCATCTCGTCATTCCCTAATCCCAATCCAGACCTTTATATTGCTGCATACCACGATCAAGTCCTACCTTTAATCAAAGGGCTTGGCGGTCTTAGAGCCATCAATCTCACTGCTGGATTACCATTCATCAGGCTCAGCGTTGACCATGGTACAGGCTTTGATATTGTAGGTAAAGGAATTGCCAATCCACAAGGCTTGTTTGCTTGCACAGATTATTGCTTCGAGCTAGCTCAGTTAGCTGCCCAAAAAGGATAAAATTCAGGAAAAACGATAATAAGTCTTGATTCAGGGTAAAATCTGTAGTTATGGAGACACATTTAAGAATCTAAATTATGGCAGGCAAAGGTAATTACCGCGGCAAAAGGCCGAGAATATATATTCCACTAAACGAGAATATAAGAGCGAGAAGATTAAGAGTAATTGATGAAGGGGGAGAGAACCTCGGAGAGTTATCCAAAGAAGATGCTTTAGAAAAAGCGAGAGCTGTTGACTTAGATTTATTTGTTGTATCCGACAAGACTGACGTGCCAATTGCCAAGATTGCAGATTATGGCAAGTACAAGTTTGAACAAAACAAACGTGAGAAAGGTCAAAAGAAAAAACAAACCGGTGGTGACTCAAAAGAAATCAAAATGCGTTACAACATTGACGTTGGTGATTACAACACACGTGTCTCACATGCAAGAACATTTTTAGAAAAACAAAAAAGAGTTAAACTCAACATTACCTTAAGAGGTAGAGAGATTCAACACACATCTTTAGCTAAGGGCTTAGCCCATAGATTCTTAGATGACCTAATGGATGTCGGGGTCGCCGATGGTGTACCTGACAAAATGACAGGTCGTTCAATAATCGTGTATATTATACCTGGACCTGATAAAGTGAGAATCAGAAAGAGAGATGCTTTATTAGCAAAAGAAGAAATGGGAGAAGAGCAAAATGTTGAAGACAATGCTGAGCTCCAAAATTCATAGAGCAACAGTAACAGAATGCGACCTTGACTATGTTGGCAGTATAACTATCGACAGGGATTTAATGGACGCCGTTGGACTTCTAGAAAACGAACAAGTTCAAGTTCTTGATATTACAAATGGTAACCGCTTAACTACTTACGCTATAGAAGGTGCTAGAGGCAGTGGTGTTATTGGCATCAACGGTGCAGCAGCTCACTTGGTAAACAAGAGAGACCTAGTCATCATTTGTTCATATGTTCAAGTTAACGAAACTGAGCTTGCTGATTATCAACCGAGAATAGTTTTGGTTGATGAGAACAATAAAGCTAGCCAACACCTAAATAAAGAGCTTGCTTTTACTAAAACCTAGGAGCTAGCAACAAGCCACTAGACAGCCATTGGCTTGTGTAATTTTGGATTATTTCTGTTTAACTCTTGCTCAGGTTTAAATCTAGAAATTGGCGCATGTTGAAGACTGTTTTCGTTTTCTTGATTATATCTCAAGAAAAAATATTGCCCAATTTTATCAAAAGCAATAGCCGCCTCTAAGAATGCTGCTTTGATTTTATCAAAGGCATTAGTATTATCGACATTGAGAAGTTTTGCAATACCCTTGTTAAATATTCTTGCTGAATAATCCAAAATACTTCCCGCCAAATAAAAGTATCCTGATTTACTTGCGTTTTGACTATCCATTCTAGCAAGACCATAATCACCACCGACCCCGGCAAGATCTCTAACTGTCGCTCCTATTTTCTCATGCACAGTCATTCCAAAGACACCACCAAGAGAAGCAATTCCAGAAGCAAAAATCGCAAGGTCATCGCCATCCATTTTTCTAAGTTCCAATGGTTTTGTAATCAGTTGCCCCAAAGTTGTTTGGAATACGTCCTTAATCAATCCCCAAGAGTGATTCCAGCCTTCAGCATAGGATTCATAATGACTTCTCTTAGCTTTGTCCTTGATTCCGGCAACCATGCCATCTATTCCAGTTGCAATCCCTCTAAACAAATAAATATTACCCAACTTGAATACTGCTGCCAAACCTTCTGTTAAATATGAAAAAACCAACAGTGGATTTTTTTGTTCTGTTGCTGAAAACAAACCTGCTGCTGAATATGCCAGCAAATGTAATTTAGTAGAGAGCATACTTACATGATTAATAATTTTTTTCAATGGATTGTCATCACTAAATAATCTAACTGGTGCACTGAGTAAATTAAGAGCCACCGAACCAATAGTCGTAAATTTAACAAGTGGTTTTTCAACAAAAGTTCTAAGTTCAGATTTATTAATGGCGTCATTTTGAACAGGCATCGAGGCCTGCTTCTCTATATTTTGCTGTTGCAAAATTGGCTTAGCTATATAGCTATGCGTTTGAAGGGCCATGATTTTTAGCTATACACAAATATGAGCTTGGATCGCCCAAGCCCTGAATATGTATAGATGCTTTAAATAATACAATAATACAAGTTAATATGTAAAGCTTGGCGGCGAAAATCTTAGAAAATACTAGGTTTTTAGGGTATTTTAAGCTAATTATTGATATTATAAAACTAGCTGTCATGTCTTAAAGAGACAGCGAAGCGCATGCAGGGAATGAAACGACCGCAAACAGGCACTTTGTGCCGCATGCGCAAGAAAGCAATTAATTGCTTTCTTGCTTAGAAGGACGATTGGCTCAGTTGGTAGAGCACCTGCTCGACATGCAGGGGGTCACTGGTTCAAGTCCAGTATCGTCCACCATTTCACACTAGTCAGCTCATCACCTGCACAACTAGGTTTTGCAGGATATCTACTAACCCAAATAACCTAGATAAATTAGTGGAAACAACCCATCCCCGCAAAAGTGGCATATATAAACTATGTCCCTTGATAAAA
>JABHOV010000035.1 GCA_018695135.1 Candidatus Melainabacteria bacterium
CATAAGTCTCAAACAAGTCAGCAGCCATTCCAGCGCAATCCCCAACATTGTCACCAACGTTGTCAGCAATTACAGCAGGGTTACGAGGATCATCCTCAGGGATTCCAGCTTCAACTTTACCAACAAGATCAGCGCCAACATCAGCAGCCTTAGTGAAAATTCCACCACCCAATCTCGCAAAAACAGAAATTAAACTAGAACCAAAAGCAAGACCAACTAAAGAAGCGACATTCTCTTCGACGTTGCCAGGGTTAGTGATCATAAGGTACTGATAAAAACCAGCAACACCAAGTAAACCAAGACCAACAACAAGTAAACCAGTTACTGCCCCGCCTCTAAAACTTACGTCAAGCGCGTCTTTCATGCTGATAGTAGCTGCTTGCGCAGTTCTTATATTCGCTTTAACCGAAACATTCATTCCAATGAATCCAGCCAAACCACTTAAGATCGCACCAACTAAAAATCCTATCGCCATTGTTGTGCCGAGGAAATAACCAATAAGGATGGCTAAAACTATTCCAACCATTGCCACTGTTTTATATTGGCGACTTAAAAAGGCCTCTGCACCATCTTGAATGGCTGCGGCAATCTCTTTCATAGCGGCTGTACCCGTGTCTAACTTATATATCCAAAAGGCATATGCCAGTCCAAATATTATTGCCAAAATTGCGGCTACTATTGCGATAACTACGATGTTTTCCATAAGCTCCTTAACTTTATCATATAAGAAATAATCAGAAAATCAAATTTTTATGAGTAATGAATAAGATAATATAGATATTCCAAAGAAACTAATTTTTTTCTAAATCAAGTTCGTAAAACGCGACTTAGAGCTATTATAAAGTGATACTAAAGGAAGCAAGTATTATGACTTTAACTATTGAAGATACCAAAGGAAAAATGGACAAGGCACTAGAAGCACTCGAAAGAGAATTTCAGTCAATTAGGACTGGCAGAGCCAATCCAACAATACTCGATAGAGTTCAAGCAGATTATTACGGCAATCCCAGCCCAATTAAGGCTATGGCAAATATTAGTGTTCAGGATGGAAGAACAATAATCGTAATTCCTTTTGATAAATCATCACTCAAAGATATCGAAAAAGCTATTAACGAAAGTGATCTTGGTTTAAACCCAAACAATGATGGCAGCCGTATTATGATTACAATTCCTGAACTTACAGGTGAACGTAGAAAAGAATTAGCTAAGACCGTTGGACAAGAAGCCGAGAAAGCCAAAGTCTCAATTCGCAATGCTCGAAGAGACGCGATGGATGGGATTAAAAAATCAGACGAGGGTTCTGAAGATGACAAGAAAAGAGACCAAGAGGAAGTTCAAAAACTTACTGACAACTACATCAAACAAATAGAAGAACTCACTAAGAATAAAGAACAAGAAATACTAACAGTTTAAAACCATGAATAAAGACCTCAATATATACGTACTGATAAAACAAGTACCTGATACTAGATCGAAAGCCGGTGTTAACGCAGACGGCACTATTGACAGAGCCAAAGCCGGTAAGATGCTCAACCCATTTGACGCTTTTGCAATGCAAGCAGCTATTGACGCTAAAGCAATGGGCGGACCCAATTCTAAGATCACAGCTGTGACAATGGGTCCTCCACCGGCAATCGCAATTCTATATCAAGCTCTTGAGCACGGCATCGACAAAGCATGCATACTTTCTGATCGCAAGCTAGCAGCTTCTGATACTTTGGCAACTGCATACGCACTTTCAATGACACTTGAGTATGTTCAAGCCAAAGATGGACCGGCTGACTTAGTTTTCTGTGGCTTACAAACAACAGATGGTGACACAGCGCAAGTAGGTCCAGAGATTTGTGAAAGAATGGATCTCACCCAAATTACTTACTGTGAAGGTTTTGAAATTAGAGACAATCTCGTTCACGCTCGCAAGGTGATAGAAGGCGGGGCGATGGAAGTTGAAGCAGACTTGCCAGCACTAATTACAATTGCCAATAGTTACAATCGTCTTGAGCACAAAACATTTCGAGGCGCCAAGTTCGTGCAAGAAGTCAAACGTAATGAAGCGATACAAAAGCAATTCGTTGAGATCATTGACCTTGCTGACTGTAAAGCTGAAGACTCTAGATGCGGCTTGCCTGGCTCACCTACTATCGTTTCAGCAACATGGAAGATCGGAACCGTCGGTGGTAGCTGTAAAATGCATCAAGGCAAAAGCGTTGAAGAATTAGTTGGTGAAGTAGTGAACATAAACCAAGAAACAATAAAGGAATTTGCAAAAGCTTAGGCTTTGCACTGGAGAATTTTAATGGCTAAGGAAGTATTGGTTGTAGCGGAACAAGTTGATGGCATTATTGCCAACGTAACTCTTGAATTACTTGGAGAAGGTAAAAAACTAGCCCACAAGCTAGATGCACCTCTAAGTTGTTTTATTCTTGGTCACAATATTGACAGCCAAGTAGACAGAGTAATTGCAGCTGGTGCAGACAAAGTCTATGTAGCTGATCATCCCGAACTTGCTGAATATAAAACACTTCCTTATAGACGTGTAATTATTGACGAGATCAATACTTGGAGCACACCACCGCATACTATGCTCATGGGTTCAACTACCTCTGGTAGAGACCTTGCTCCGCGCATCGCAGCCTACTTTGAAACTGGATTAACGGCTGATACTATTGAATTAGATATCGGACCTTACGAACACAAAGCCGGAGTGGATAAATCCAAAATCGGCTATTTCCCAGAATGTCTTTATGCAAATAGACCAAGTTTTGGTGAATCACTCAAGGCGCGTATCTTGGGACCATGGAAAGATCCACAAATGGCAACGATAAGACCAGGCGTATTTCCGCTTCCCGAGATGGTTTCAAAGCCTAGATCAGAAGCTGCCAAAATCAAAAACGTAGAAGTTAAATTAGAAGAATCTGATCATAGAGTAAGAATCAGTAAAATCCTAAGAGAAGCAGGTAGCAAGATTGATATAACTGAAGCTGATGTAATTATTGCTGGTGGATTTGGACTTGGTTCAATTGAGGGATTTAAATTATTACAAGAACTTGCTAATTGTTTTGAGAATTCAGTTGTAGCAGCTTCACGCAAAGCTGTTGACCTTGGCTGGATCACTTATCCATATCAAGTAGGACAAACCGGCAAAACAGTAAGACCAAAGATCTATATAGCTTGCGGAATCTCTGGAGCCCTGCAACATAGAGTTGGAATGCAAAAGTCAGATTTGATTATTGCAATCAATAAAGATCCAGATGCTGCAATTTTTTCATTTGCTCACCACGGCATAGTTGGTGATTTATTTCACGTAATTCCTGAAATGATTTCACAAATCAAAGCTAGTAAAAAGGAGCCCGCATTCGCGTAAAACAAGATGGCAACTAAAACACAAGACAAAATAGAACAAAACACTAATAAAAAACAAGAACCAATCACATATGATCTTGTATTAGTTGGTGGCAGCCCTTCCAACCTAACAATGGCTCACAGGCTTTGTGAATTGGCAAAAACAAAACCAGAGATGCATATCTCTGTTGCGATACTTGAAAAAGCTGAGGAGTTTGGTGCTCACATAGTTTCTGGTGCTGTGGTTAACAAAACTATTTTTGATAAGGCATATCCGAATCATATTGCTGATGGCATGCCAATAGAGTCCATTTGTAAAGAAAGTCACTTCTCTATTTTGAGCGAAAACGCCAAGTGGGATGTTCCTTCTGTTATTACTCGTGCTGCTTTGCCTGATTTTGTCAAAGACGGATACTACGTGCTAACGCTTTCAGCAGTTGTTGAATGGATGGCTGAGACTCTTGTCACTAAAGCAAATGAAATACCAAATATTACAGTTGATATGTTCCCTGGCTTTGCAGCTCATGAAGCGATTATCGAAAACGATAAGGTAGTTGGTGTTCGTGTTGGCAAGACTGGTGACCCGATCGAAGATAACGTATACGCCTCTATCATTGCATTTGGTGACAAAGGCTTTTTGTCAAAAGATATCATTAAGCATTTTAATTTAGAAGGCAACCCACAGCTTTGGTCAGTTGGCGTTAAGGAGACATGGAAACTAGCCGAGGACACTCCATGCATGAAGGGCAAGGTTTATCACAGTCTTGGTTACCCAACACTAGATGGTACTCTTGGTGGTGGATTTGTTTATGGCTTAGATCACAAACGTCTGACTATTGGATTGGTGATTTCACTAGATTCCAAGAACCCCAATATTCATCCACAGAAACAATTACAAGAATACAAAAAACATCCTTGGTTACAAAAACTTCTCAAGGGAGCTGAACTACTTAATTATGGAGCGGCAGTTTTACCAGAAGGTGGTCTTGCTAGTCTTCCAAAACAGTTTCAAACCAATGGTTCGCTGTTACTGGGTGACGCACTTGGTTTACTTGACATGAAATCATTAGCTGGTGTTGACAAGGCTCTTGAATCTGGCTATCTAGCTGCTCAAACGGCTTTTGATGCACTACAAGCTAGAGACTTCTCGGCAGAGACTCTAAGTACTTATCAAGAAAATTTGATGCACTCGCCGTTCATGGATAAATTCAAAGCTAACAAATATTTCCGCAAAGCCTTTTTGGATAATCCCGAACTTCTCAGTGAGTTTTCACCTAAGTTCCTTAAAGGAATTGAACTAACTCAAATACCTTTGATTGGTGGCTTAGTAGGACCTCTTGTAGGAGCACTTATTGTTGGACTCTCAAATCCAATCAAGGCAATAATGCAAACGATAGATGTCGGAATCAAAATGAACTCACCTGGCGATGTGAAACAGGAGATTGTATACAAAGCTGGCTACAAAGCAATCAACCCGAACTTCTCTAAAGAGCTCATCAAACGTAATCAAGGTAGACAGGAATTCAACAAAAGCACTATCTACTCACGAGAGGATGCAGTCTTCTATGCTCAAACTAAATACATTGAGCATCCAGAGCATATTGATGAATTTAGTTCTGATACTTGTTTGAAGTGCATCAATAAATATGATGCCGTCAAACTCGATGTACCTTGCGTCTCTGACTGTACTGCTGAGGTTCATAGGCTTGATATTAGTAGCGAAGGGATCAAAGTCCACGGTATGTCACTAGAAAACTGCATACAATGCCGCACTTGTGAATTGATTTGTCCTGAACAGAACCTAAGAGTGAACCCTGCTTATGCTGGGGCTGGTCCTGATTTTAGGGGTTTATAACAAAATCGTAATAATATTAGCCATTTACTGTTAAGATAAACTCCTGGATTTTGGTTCGTTAAGATTTTTTGTAAGAAACTCAATAGAGAAAGAGATGCCTGACAATGAGGCAAAGAAAATAGCAACAGAACTTGCAAGAGAATTTCAAGTAAATTCGGCGGCAAATATCCAATTTGATAGAGCAACAAAGATAGACAGAGTTATCAATGCACTACATGAATGTGAATTATTAGAACCAGCAATAACAAATTTTTTAGATCGATTATTCAGAACCGAGACAACGACAGGACTAGAAAAGATATCAGCTGAGCAACAAAGCAGCGTAGATACATTAGTTAAAGATCAGTTTGCACGACATATTGCAACTGCATTTAGTTCTTTTACAGAAATTGGTGATTTAGCAGCACGAAATAGAGTTATAGAAATAATCAAGAAAAATGACTTGAGCAATAGAGTAGCAAGCTATTATAAAAACGGTCTTCGAGAATACATAATTGAAGATGGTATGCCAAGAGCAATAAGTCAGCTTGAAACAATTGACATAAATAGAATATTTAGCCCCTTAGTAAAAGAGCCTAATAAGATTAGAGTTGGAAATTACAGTCATAGCTTTGGCTTGGCTGATATGGTACTACTAATGGAGCTGGGATTAATTGAAGAGCATATTAAATATAAAGCAGCATTTCTAGATCCAGACGAA
The DNA here is from genome assembly GCA_018695135.1 of Candidatus Melainabacteria bacterium. Lineage (GTDB taxonomy): Bacteria > Cyanobacteriota > Vampirovibrionia > LMEP-6097 > LMEP-6097 > JABHOV01. Next base: position 5,898 of record JABHOV010000035.1, read on the forward strand.
AACTTACTCTCAAAACTAGTTATGCAGCGCTTGGGTAAATGCGTATTGAGTGACCCAAGTACTAATACTTTTTTTGGATTTGATACAGAATATCAACACATTGCTCTTGTTTCATATCTAAGTAATGAAGATAAAGCAAAAGATTTATTGAGAGTTCTTAGTTCAATTGATTTTACTGATTGCAATTCTAAAACCAGTATTTTAAGCCAGTTAGGGACGATTTCTGATGAAATAATTTATAACGATGAAAGCAACCAGAAGATGGAAGCATTGATGCACAAAATTCGCTCTATCCTAAAGACCTACGGAAGCAAAGAACACTATGGAATGAGCCATAATAAATTTCAAAATTTTATTGATCGGATAGACGGTGCAATTGCAACAACTAGTTAGTTTCAATTGCCAACTTTCTTAGTCAAGTAAGACTCAAACATCTGATTGACCGTTACTTGATCGTTAAGCTTTTTAACTCTCTTTTCAACTGCAGCTTCATCACTTTTGACTTGTTTCATTTGTGTATCTTTAACAATGTACTTGATTTTGTTCATCATACCCTTTACAGAATTAGCTTCAATACCCTCAGTTTTCAAAGCAGCCTTGGCTTCTTGAAGTTTTTTCTTGCGAGTTTTAATATCAGCAAGTTCGTTTTGTCTTAAATGGTTCAATGCCTGACTTTGTTTCTCACGCTTAGTGCTAACTTCACTAAGCTCTTTTTGTAATGCTGCACTATCTAAATGATCAAGGCTTGCTACTTTAGCTTTGATCTCTTGAGCATTTTTAAACCTTGCCAAAACTTGTGGGTCTTTAATTGGATCGATTTTTGGTTGAACGATAACTACTGCTGGAGTAATTTTTTTTGATTTCTTTTTTTTGAGCCAGCGAGCAGATACAGCTGATGCACTACTGAATATCATAAGACTGACTAGGATCAAGTTTAAAAGCTTCATCTTTTTATCCTAACACAAAAAAAGCCCTCTACAATGAGAGGGCTTTTATAACATGAGATAAACTAGTCTACAAAATATATCTTGAAATCAAGAACCAAGCATTACCATCATAAATAAATTCAAATGCTTCAGTTACTTGAAGGTTACGCGTTGAACCAGCAGCAGTCCCTCTACCCCATTGAATCGCATCAGCCGTTGCAGCATTATCAACACGCATGTTGATAGCATTTTGTACATGAAGTATGACTTGCTGTCCAGTAACACCACCAGTGAGCGTAAATATCTCATCAGTGGTTCCTGTATTGGAGTCAGTTAACTTAAGGTAATTAATACCAGTTACATCAATTGCAGTTTGACCATTCACATCAAAATCAGTTCCAACTTTGGATGGTGTTGGTGCATCAATTAAACCAGCAGTAATAGTACCAGTGACATCAAGATTGCCGTCAATCGTGACATCACCAGCTATAGTAGCTCCATTACTTGAGTTTATAGTTCCAGTAGGTCCTTGCGCGCCTGTCGCACCAGTAGGTCCTTGCGCGCCTGTCGCACCAGTAGCACCTTGTGGTCCACTAGGTCCTGAAGGTCCTTGAGCACCAGGCGTTCCAGCACCACTACCAACAACAGTTCTTACACCATTTTTGGTTATGTATAAATCATCACCATTAAATTCAATAGAACCATTAGGCGGTGTATTAATTGTTAAATCACCAGGGTTTAGAATTAAACTTGGAACGATTCCATTTCCTGCACTAACATGTAAAAAAGCTGAAACAGGTGCTGACACACCGATTCCCAAGCTATCTACAACTTCAGCAATAGTAGTGGTGTTACCGCCGTTACCAGTAATATTGCCAAGATTAACAGCTCTTACCCTGTTACCAGCTAAGAATTTAAATGCTTGTCTTGGTACAGGTAAAGTAACTTGATAAAGACCATTGTCTGATTTAACAACTCTAGTACTAGCATGTCTCTGTCTACGTGCTACGAAACTAACACGCTTGAATAATTCATCAATTTGGCATTCGCCAAAAGTCCCAGCAGGGCAGCTAGCACCAAGTGTGACACCAGCACCAGAACTAGCTTGGAAAGCAAGATTGGTTGCAGTAACTGTACCTGAATAAACGTTAATTAAATTATTTTGTGTATCGAAGAGATCAAATTCAAGACTTTTGCTTGAACTAGTAAAGTTGCCAGCGTTCATGCTCAAAACTCTATTGCCTTTAACACCACGTATCAATGAAAGACTTTGAGAAGAAATATATTCTCTAGTTGGTCCACTTACGTCGTACATTGATATTTTAAAACTTGCTGTAGAGTCATTTGTGGTATAAAGCTTGTTCACTTTTACTCTAACTCTAATATTTGCTGATTTCAGTAAATTGAGCTCTAAGTCATTCTTCCTAATTTGCAAATTAATGTCAGGGTTAGTGCCTGAAAGATATGCTAGATCTTGGTAGAGAGCACCTGCATTTGCAATATTGAAGGGTTGCGTTACTAAGACTATTAAAAGAGCTAAAATTAAATTTCTGATTTTCATATATGTATTTCCTCACCTTATTACCCTTGTATCAAGGGCTCTTAGATACTAGCAAAAGCACCTAAAATGTTCCTATATTTTTGAATTTACTTGTGCACTATTTACTTGTGCACTATTTAGTTAAGCAATATAAGGCTCGTAGCCACCCACGTCTCAACCTTGACCAGCTCCCCAGATAAGATCCCACCCGCTGCGTGACATGCGCCACCTTTCAGATAAGTCACAATCCTGAATATAATTCCTCTGGGCACTTGTCAGCTTAACGCTGTGACTTATCTGAAAGGTGGCGCATGTCAC
>JABHOV010000037.1 GCA_018695135.1 Candidatus Melainabacteria bacterium
ATCCATATTCTTAAATTGCTCTGGAACTGTTGTAAATAAGATAGCAGAGTGGTCGCCTCCTTTTGAAGCAACATATACTGCTCCTTGAGCAGCAAAATCTTGTATATAAATAGTATTTTGTTCTCTCCTATCTTGACCTCATCCAACAATTCATAATCTAGTCCATCGTTATTGTTGTAAATATCAGCAAATTCATTTTGATGCTGTATGGTTTGATAATTCAAGTCTGGCTTCGCTGGAGCTGGTGGTCTCAGTAGTAGTTTGTCATTTGATTTACTACGTTTGCTTTTAAGTAAACGAGTTTTGATTTTGACATAAATATCAAAGTCACCATAACTTAGTTCTGCAGGGACTTGCAGTCTGAGCATGTCACCATTGGCTTTGAGTACTCGGGCTTTGATTTTTTGTTTGTCATTACGCAGTAATACTTTATGAGCGCTTGGCATGCCTTGAATAAAACCTTGCCCTTGCAGCTCTATCATTGAATTAGGGCTGCTCATTGGCTTATTGATTGTACTAATGACAGGGCTGGGTATACCCTTGATTCTTCTTGCGAGTGCTGGATTGAGTACTACTAATACTAATAGTAGATAAATGATATAATTCATGATTGTTTTCTCCTATGTGTAAAGAGCAAGTATTCGAGCTCGACTCTCTGGATCGAGATTCTCGACTATGCTCTGGATGGTTTTTTCAAGCTCTTGACTAAACCAAGCTCCGGTACGGGCATCAAGTTGAGCAGTATATTCTTCAAGACGAAGTTTGTCTTTAAAGTCACTGTCTGCTGTTTGATTGAGGCTTTGTTTAAGTAATCTGTAAATGAGTTCTTTGCGATTGTAATAAATCTGGGTAAGTTCGGTCAGGATATTTTCTCTTATATTGGCGGTGATTCTTGCGCTGGTGTTAATGTCATTGATTTCTGGATCATAGATTAAATTGCTCAGGTTCCATTTGAATTTGATTCCGGTATTGATTTTATTGTCGTCACGGTCAAGATTGGTCTTGCCAAAGTCAGTGTTGATACTACTTGTGTTTGAGGCGAAACTGTCTTCAGCATCGGTTTCGATTGAAAGAATATCTTGGCTGTCATGCTCGGCAAAGGCTTCAAAATTGGGCACTAGGTTTCTCAAACGGGCTTGTCTTTTGTAAGTACGGAAGTTCTTGCCCGTAGGGATGCCAGCAAATTCTAAGGCAATATGATGTAAGTCTTGGATCTTGGGTTCAGCTTTGATGATAGTTTCTATTGTTTGTTTTTGTTGATCCTCTTCTTTGTGAATTGAAGCAGTGTAACTGGTATTTGGTGATAAATTAAAGACCTGTCCTTGTGAATTACTAAGAAGGATTTTGGAATCAAGTATATCTAGTGATAAAAAATTATTTTGATAATTTGTGGCTTTCTTGCTATTAGCAATCGTGATTTCTTGCCAGTCAAGTTCTTCTTGTATAGCTGATTGATACAAACCTTGACTAGTTAGAGCCAGCAGCTGACCATTTTGTAGATTGATTTGCCTGACACTGAAAAACCCATCAGTATTGGCTTTGAGACCGGTATTGTGTTTTACCCATGATGCTCCTTGATTGCCACTGCTGAAAATACCAGAGCTGGTTGCAAGATATAATTTGGCTTCATGCTCTAAGAATCTACCAAAACCAAAAGAGTCTTGGAAATCTCGTTTGAGTCCATAGCTTCTGTTAATCCACTGATTAGATTTCTTGCGCAAATCCATTTTCTCTTTACTAACGGAACTAGTGCTTTGCACCGTTCCGACTTTTTTTTTGTCGACATCACTAGCAAAACTTCGTTTTGCAGGATGTCTATTGCTTCGTCCTTGATAAAAGAATCCATTACTAGCACTTGCATACTTGACTTTGGTTTTGGATTTATTGAGACTGATGAAGTTGGGATTTTGCGGACTGAATTCATCGAGTTGCCAGTCAAAATGAGTCTGTAAAGTTTTCTTGTCAATTTTGGAGTTATAGATTCCTTGTTTGCAAGCTATAAATATTTGTGAAGGTGTTTTGATAATTTGCTGGCAGGCTTCTTTAGTAAAGATCCTACGATAATTATGAAAGACTCCCATATCAGTTGCCAGATAGAAGTCCTTTTTGTCGACAAAAATATCATTGATGACTAAGCCCTGCTCACTAGAATTGAGTAGTTTAATGGCTGAATCTTTGAAATAGAGCTGACCGTAATTACTATAAATATAGCTATCTCGAAAGAAGCGAATTTGTTCAATACTGGTGTTTTTGCTTAAAAGTAGCCTGCTTTGGTAATTAGTATTAGCAGAAGTGGGGCTTAAAAATGAAAAAAAGATCAATACTAGCACCGATACTAAACTAGTTGTAGTATTCTTAGGGAAACTCATCGCGTTGATGAGTTTGCTCCGTTGGGGAGTGGCCAAGTGGTAAGGCAGCGGTTTTTGGTATCGCCATTCGTGGGTTCGACCCCTACCTCCCCAGCCATTTTTTATCCTTTTAGCCCAAGTAATAAGCCCTGAGCTCCTACAGCTATCTTTTATACACGATAAAATCTTCTGACTCTGCAAAGCAGCTATCAGGTAAGGCTTAAAACGATACATTTAGTAAATCCTTTCTAGGGGCTATTGTTCTGAAGCTTCTCGTGCCGCTTCTTTCTTTGCTTGTATAATCAAGAGACCAAAAATCATGATAGGCATCACTGAAATAATAATCCACCAACCTTGTTCCATTTACTTATTCTCCTCTGTATAGATATTGTAGCCTATTGTCACACATACTAGACTGCCTAGTATTAAGCTAAATTTGAGCAATAAGCTCATTGTGGGCATTTCTAATTCAGTTGGAACCATAAATTGCCAAGCGGTGTACATTAAGGTGCCACCTGCTACCGCACATATTGTTGCTGCATATGTTTCTTGTCTCGCATTTGCTGTTTTGGATTTGAATCTCTTTCTTTGTTCGACCATGGCATGATTATTGCAACTAGCTTAGTAAATCGAAAGGGGTCATTTAACCCCTGGGAATTTATTCTAATGATGAGTACTTTCAAGCTTTTTTGCTTATCTTTGATCTTTGCGTATTTATGCAAGTCAAAGTCAAGGGGTAAAACTGGATATTTAACACCGGCCCATACAAAAATAAGTATAATTGTCATATGGCAGGATTGAGATTTATGAATTCAGAGCAAATGGGCTCCTTTGAACAAGCGGAGCAATTTGATTTTGCTTTGGACTTTAATCGTTATCTTTTACCTCATCCTTCGTCAAGTTTTGTGATGCGTATGAGTGGTCAAAGACATCAAGACTTGGGTATTAATGATGGTGATCTTTTGATTGTTGATAGATCAATTACTCCAAAGGCATCAAGTTTGATTGTTGTTAATGGCGATACTGAATTATTATTGAAGCGATTCTCTGACTGCAAAGCTGATCAACAACAAGAGTTGTGGGGAGTCGTGCTGCACTCGATACGAGGTCATGAGTGAAGGTTTTTGCTTTATTAGACTGCAATAGTTTTTTTGTTTCTTGCGAGAGGGTCTTTGATCCGAGCTTGAAAAATAGGCCTGTGGTGGTCTTATCAAATAATGATGGCTGTGTAATTGCTCGCTCAAGAGAAGCTAAGGCTCTGGGGATCGCAATGGGAGAACCGGTTTTCAAGCTTGAATATATTTTTAATAAGCATCGAGTAGCAAAACGTTCTTCTAATTTTGCTCTTTATAGTGATATGTCAGCTCGAGTGATGTCGGTACTTGCCCAAGAAGTTGAACATAAAGAAATCTATTCAATTGATGAGGCGTTTATTTTACTCGGTGACACTAGTAAAGATAGTCCAAGTAAATTAATTACTCGCGCCAAAGAAATTCAAAACATAGTAGAACGTTGCACCGGTATTCCTGTTTCAATTGGCATTGCTTTAAACAAAACTCTTGCCAAGGTTGCTAATAAGATAGCCAAAGAAAATGGAACGGGAGTTTATAGTTTGTATTTTGATCAAAGTGATCTTGCTTTAGCTGAGGCACAAATCGATTTTTGTTTGTCAGAAGTCAAGCTTGCTGATGTTTGGGGAGTTGGTCGCGGTTATGAGAAAATCCTGAGCCAGAGAGGGATTAAGACGGCTCTTGATTTGAAGTATGTTGATAGAGATTGGCTCAAGCAGGTTGCCAGTATCAATGCGATGCGTACTGTTTTGGAGCTTGCTGGCAAGGTTTGTTTGGATTTGGATGCAACTGCAATCACTAGTCAAAACAAATCCATCATTTGTTCAAGATCATTTGGTTCTAAAGTCAAGACTTTGCCAGAAATCAAAGAAGCAGTTGCCAGTTTTGTTGCTAGTGCCGCCATGAAGCTTCGAGTGCAAAATCAAGAATTGAAATCCTTGCAGGTATTTTTGCGGGCAGATGATGCTGATCATTATAGAGGTCGTCAACTTGCGGCTGATTATAATTTCTCTGAACCGACTTCTTATACTCCTGATTTGATTCGAGCTGCTTTTGTCATATTGGATGATATTTTTGAAGAGGGGCTTTCTTACAAAAAGGCAGGAGTGGTTCTGAGCAATTTTGCCAATAAGGAAGACAAGCAGCTGGCAATTTGGGATGCTCAACTTAGTAATACGGGACAAAAACAAGAGCTGTCTAATTTGGTTGATGGCATGAATTTATCCTTGGGGCTCAATACGGTGTTTTGGGCAGCGAGTGGCGCTAAGCGCTCTAATAATGAGCCGAAACCAGGCTGGAACGCCAAGCAGGGTCATCGGTCGCCGTGTTTTACATCCAAATGGACTGATCTTCCTTTGGTTTACTAGACTAGTTCTGAAATGCCCAATAGCTGCGTTACGACTTTCCGTTGTATTACGGGGTTTCAGTTCCAGCTTTAACAATTTTACCTATTCAGCATCCCTGAACAATGGCGGCTCAGCCAACTCAGCCTATTAAAAACTCGCAAGCCTTGCTCTTGAACATTTCAAAAGTAGTCTGTCAAAATGGCTACTTTCCAATAAAATTCAGAAAGTCTTCAGAAACATATAAAAATCACATGATATATTTGAGCCTAGTGTCCTGAACGACCAGAAGGACACTATCTGCGTCTGCGCGTATTTAATACGCGTCCGTAGCTCAGCCCGGTAGAGCACTCGGCTTTTAACCGATTGGTCCTAGGTTCAAATCCTAGCGGACGCACCATTAACAACAACAAACCCGCCCTCGTGGCGGGTTTGTTGTTGTTAGGGTACGCCCACTTGCATCTCAACTTAAGGACCAATTGGTTAAAAGCCAAGAAGTGCTCTCAAATACGTAATTTGCAAAGCAAATTACATAAAAGAATCACTGCGGCTTTAGCCGATTCTATGATCAAGCCCTAGATACTTTGGGTAGACTGGTAATCGCATTTGGCTTGATCATTGTCCTAGGTTCAAATCCTAGCGGACGCGCCATTTGAAACAATAAACACATGCTTTTAACTACACCGTATCCCCAGCCAAGACAACCTTCTCCAAAAAGAACTTATTTAAAAAACCAATCTTGGAAACGAATCTCAAAAATAATAGAGCAAGGCTACGACTAAACCAGTTGGAACTGAGCATGATTTTCCTGGCTCGTTCTGTTGAAGCGATTACTTTGGCAGCGATTGGATGTCTGTGACTATGATAGTTTTCTAGACCTCCGTCTACAAAGCGGCTGGCAAGATCCACAGCGTCAGCGATCCCTAGGTTCATGCCTCTACCACCAACCGGTGAGTGGCAGTGAGCTGCATCGCCGACTAAAAATATTCTGCCTTTTTGATATTCACTTGCTTGATGAATACCAATCCGAAATTTGCCAGTGCGTTTTATTTCTCTGACTTTGAGAGCTGCAGGAAGATTGTGCAAAGCATCATCAGTGTTGGAGATGATTCTAATTCTTTTGGCTTCTAATGGGATGATCAAAATCACTTGCCCGTGACCATTAAGATGAATATTGAAATCTCTACTATACCTAGCGTTGTCGATATAGACATCAGCGATGGACCAATGCTCATCAAGTTCATAGCCAGGAAAGTCTATACCTGCAAGTTCTCTGCAGGGGCTTTTGACGCCATCAGCGCCAATGACATAATCATAGCTTTGGGTTTCGCCATTGATAGAGACGGTAACTTGTTCATCTGTTTGTTCTAGCGAAGTCAATTCAGAATGGTAGCGAACAGTGATATCATGCTCTTGCAAAAGATCTCTGAGTATGCTTTCAGTGCGGTCTTGCGGCAAGCTAAACATACGCTCTTGAGGATCTTTCATTTGATCTAGCGCCAACCTGGTGATTTTGCGGGTCTTGTCGTAAAATACTGCATTCTCAATAACTATCGATTGTTTTGCAATTAAAGCAGCAGCCCCAGAGGGTCCCAGTAGTTTCATGGTGATTGGTAAAATCCCAACTGCTCTTGAGAGAGTAGAGGGCTCAGCTTTTTGGTCGATGATATCGATTTGGATACCTTGTCGTGCAAGTTCAAGAGCAAGCGTTAAACCAGAAGGACCAGCACCTACGATAAGGATTTTTGCAGTCATCGTTATAGTTTCCTATGTGCAACAGGGTCGTATCCTGACATCGGACATAATCGTGCACTACACAATACTCAAAAGCCTTATTTTAAAAGGTGATTAGCTTGTTTGTAAATATTTTGAAATCTTTAAGGACACGCTGAAAAACGAAGTTTTTCTAGTCGGGTCCATGAAAAAAGGTTCTGTCCGTGCGACGCACGTGACAGATAAGGGTTGAGACTTTGCATTTTTCAGTGGATCCTTAATGTTGGGATGTGACACTAGTGTCTTAAGTCTAGAATAACCTGTTTAACTACCTACGAAATAGTTCTTGACTAGGTTGAGCTTTTGTATCACCTTGTTCAACAGGATTACGCAAAAGCTTTTCTAGATGTTCTCTAACTTCAGCAAGTTCATTTGCTGCAGCTACAAAGAAGGCTGCGTCATTATGTCGTGATCTTTGAACACCAGGTATAAATGGATTAGGATCTACTAAGCCAGGGTTAAGTAGTTGGTCATGTTCAGGGACATCACAATAGCCTGCTACGTATTCTCTTAGAGCAACTATGCCAGCTCCAAGTGCATTATAATCTCCAGGAAAGACTCCTACTTTACTAGCTATTCCAACGGGTAGTTTGCCTTGAGCTTTAGCTACGGCATCTGCAAGTGCTTGTCCAAGTCCAGTTTCAAAACCAACAGCAGTTTGGCGACCTAAGAGTTTCTGAGTGAAAGGTCTTTGGTCTTGTGGTACTGTATAATTAACTAGATCACCAAGCTTTTGCATTTCAGCTTGAAGTTTTTGAGCTGGATTAAGTTTGGCAGTGTCAGTTTGTTGTACTTTTACACTTGCTTCAGGTTTTGTTTGACCAGTGATATCAGCAATTAATGCATTACTAAGTTCATCAGCTGAAGCTGCGACAGCAGCTTGATATCTAGCTTCGTTAGTTATACCTTTTTTCATGATTGCTAGACCATTACTTTCTAGACCTGCTTCGTTAGCAAGCGCTGTAAAAATAGCTCTTGCTTCATCAGTAAGGCTGCCAGATTCTGGTTTTGTAAAACTAATACCGTTTTTAGTTGCAATCTTATTTAACTTAGTTTGAATTTCTGTACCGCTAAGTTCTTTAGCCTCGAGTGCTAATTGATAAATATCCTCTAATAATTCAGATTTAGGGCTTGAATCTGTTGGTTCTTCAGGAAGCTCTACTGGACGAACCTTATCAAATTGAGGTACTGTAAAAGTATCTCCCTCTGGTGGTATAAAGAGAGGTAAAGCACTTGGCGAATTAGTTTCTTGTATGATAACTGTTTGAGGCGTGTTGGCATTTGCTGTCTGTGCGATAGCCTCTTGAGGGTTTGCTGTTGCTGATACTGCTGCTGCAGTAGCTGCTACTCCAGCTACGATATGTCTTAATGTTGGTTTAATATTCATTGCTTTACTCCTTAATCTATAGAATCCCTGCGAATCAAGATAGATAATAGCACGTATCAAGTAAAGCTACATTAAATTCATCTTATCTTTATTGTTATTTAAGCCCAGTAATTATGCCATTGCTTAATGCTTTAGCTATATCCCACTGATCATTTGCTTTGCCTGCGATTTCTTCTTTTTGTAAAAGGGCTTTTAAGTCATTACTGTTACTACTAAAACCTAGTTCAGTTAAAATACCTAGAGTTTGAGGATTGTCTTTTGTGATTCTTAATACTCGAAGACTGCCATGTTGACTATCTTCGGCGCCGCGTACCCATGCATCACGTTTTCCGGTTAAGTCTTCTTCAATAAACTGATTTTGAATTTCAAGTGTGAGACTTGATGATACTTTATTAGTTTTGTCTGCATAGGTTCTGTAACCTTGGGCCTTGTGATCTTTAACACTGTTGTTCTGAACATCTAAAACTAGTTTCGGTTCAAATTCTTCTATAAGGTCGCGCAATATCCCTTCTCTATCAGGCTTGTCTCCATTGAGTCTGGTGCCAGCTTCTTTGTAACCAGCGAAATCATGATCCTTCCTGGTGATGATTACTTTGTAACCATTCTTAGCAAGTAGTTCTCCAGTTTTATTTGCGATCTCAAGATTAAGATCAGCTTCATTTACTGGTCCTTTATAACTATCTTTGTCTGCGAGCTTCTCCCATTCACTAACATGCTTGACGTCAGTGATTTTGCCTTGCTTATTGGTTTTATAATAATTTACAGCTCCTGGGTCATCTATGTCTATCTTAGTAGTATTAGGATCTCCAAGATATCTACCGTGACCAGGATCAAGAATGATAGTGCCTTTGATCTTAGTTCCTTTCGGAGGCATGATTACTTGAGCATTTTCTTTTACCCACTTTGCTGCAGGGCTTTGTGCTTTTGCAGGGGCAGGACTAAAACTATCTATTGGTGCTGGTTCAGGCAACTCAATAACTGCTATTGGTTTTGTGAGGATTTGCTGCGTGCCGGATTCTTGTTTGAGCTTGACATTGCCAGTATTGTCGATTGATAAATTATCACCAGGTTTAATTGGATGATTAGGATTGTCTTTATGAAATGGACTACGTAGATACAATGCGCTTGTCTCTTTGTCAAAAAGATACTGTAATTGAGTTGGTACTGTAGCACCGTTGTCTGTTGCGATTTGAGTTTTTAAAGAGTTTAGTGCAGAGATTAATCCATCACCTTGTTTAATTGTATAACTCGATTTGGCCGGACTTGGTTCCGGTAATTTGATTCGAGGCGCAATTCTAGTTAGTGTATCCCCCATAGATGTTTATACAAGACTTGCTGTGAGGAGGATTTGATAGCTGAAAACCCTAATTCTTGCTTACTTTACGCATAAAATCACTAACCTGAGGATCAATAATGATGTCTCTAGCTCTGATTTCACGTTTGAGGTAGAGCTGGTCGAGCTTGCGGCAACGACTAAGAGCGACATAGGTTTGACCATGAGCAAATGCACCTCTGCCCATATCAAGCACTACTCTATCAAGAGTTTGTCCCTGTGATTTGTGTACTGTGATTGCCCAGGCCAGTCTAAGCGGGAATTGTTTAAACGAGCTGACTGTCTCTTCGGTGATTTTGTTACTGTCGCTATCAATGGAGTAACGTATCTTGTCCCATTTCTCGGGTTTGATGACATAGATCTCACCATCAAGTTCCACTTCTACTTCACTTCTACTTAGGCTAAAAATAGTTCCAATACTGCCATTGACCCAACGACCTTCTCTATCATTCTTTAAAAACATTACTTGAGCGCCTTGCTTAAGCTCTAGTTTTTGTTCTGTGGGATAGGCAGAAGGTTCAAGGTGTCCTTCTATTTTGGCTTTGTATTCATGTTTCTTAGTGTGAAGTGCGTTGAGTTTTTCAAGGTTGATTGCTTGCACTGAACTATTGGTAAGTGCAAGAGTGATGAAGTCATTATTTGGCGGCTGGACTTGAGCTCTTTCATTGAGGCTATTTAATAGTGCAGTATCAAACTCGCGAATACGAATGGCATCTAGGATTTCTCTAAACTCCTCGTCCTTTTGGCGCATGTTTTCTTTGAGCTCATGGATCTCAAGATCAGCTTCTGACCAAACATTGGCGTTGAAGAAATAAAATCCACCATAAACCTCTCTAAGATATTGCTCTAGGCTTTTGTCCGCCACGACTGGTGGTAATTGATAAAGATCACCGAACATAATTATTTGGGCGCCGCCAAACGGCTCACTGCATTCGCGTGCTTGTTTCAGAATGAAATCGATTGCGTCCATCAAGTCCGCTCTTACCATTGAAATCTCATCGATGATAACGGTGTTGATCTTATTAAAGAGTTTTTTGCTTTCTTTGCTGACTTTGAGTTGTTTTTTATCAATGAAACCAGTTGGTTTGATTTTGAAGAATGAATGAATTGTTTGACCACCGATATTGAGCGCTGCAACGCCAGTAGGTGCGACGACGACTAATTCCTTTGCACTAGAATTCTTGAGCTCTTGTAATAGGGTTGATTTACCTGTGCCAGCTTTACCAGTGATAAAAACATGTTGATTGGTGTTTTCAATTAGCTCTCTGAGCTTTTCTTGTTCTTGATTGAGTTCGAGGTTTGTGTCTTGTACGAGAGTGGTCATATAACAATTTTAGCAGATTTTGAGATTGGTTTCTGAAGCTGCGTTTTGGCGCAAAACAGCTTTATAGAGTTTTGGCTAGCTTGAATTTATTGGCTAATGAATACATGTAGTCTCTGTGTTTAAGAAGTTCAGGCAGGCTATCGGTGAATTTATTTAAGAGTTTTTTTGCATTGTATCTAACATCATGCTCTTTGGCTATTCTTATAATATTTTTAAAAGCAATTATAATATTTCTAAACCTTGCTGCCATGAATCCAAATTGAAGATCTAATATACGTGGTAAATTTTTGTCTAAGAGTTTATTTTCAACAATATGATCTAACACAAGGTCTTTAGCACGCTCACTATCTTTTAATACTTCGACTGATAACAGGCTACTCATCTCTTTGTAAAGTTTTTTTATTTGAGATTTTACTTTTTCTATTGCAGTCTCTTTTGCAATATTGGGATTAGTGTCTTCGGACTTAGAAGGGCTATTTACTCTATACAGTAGTTCATATAAATTAGTGTATATCGTTCTTGAATAGTTTACGACTTCTTTTAATACATCAGCTCCTAATTGCTTTTTGTCAAAATCCTCAAGAATGGAGATATATCTCACTGCTCGTCTGTTAGATTCTGCTTCAAAAGAGTCTTTGTCATCATCGAGAACACCGTTAGTTAATTTATCTAACTCTTTTGTGAATGTTTGTCCTCCGGTTTCTAGATTTAATGGAGTTAATCCGAGTTCTTGTCTTTTGTGATCAAATTTAATATCAGCTATTTTAAGTAAAGATATGACGAAATCATGCATTTAGATATTGCAACTTATCTGGATCAGCTTATTGTTTATTTAATGCCAGTTTTTAATTGTCTTTGGGTTTATTTTCCCGATGTTCTTGATTAATTAAGCATTGTTTTAAGCCCAGGAGACATTTTATGGACGAGGGCTGCTGAATTCATAAGCATTGCAGCTGTCCCAGACTCGCCGTTAATACCACTCGGGATATCAATTATTAATGGAGCTGCGTTTTCAAGCTCAAGCACTAAGTGATCGTTGTCACTTGCTTGAGCAGAAGCAATAAACAACAACTCTATGCTTTGCTTGTTCTTAGTGATGCATTTAGCCTTTTGATGAATGCCTTGAACTAAACCATCAGCCTCAATTGCTTTGATATTTTCTTCATAACTATCAAGTGTCCAATTGAAATAATGCAAAAGCATATCCACGCTTTGTCTAAAGCCGACATGTCCGATTCGTCCTTGTGCTTGTTAGTTTTTGAATTCACCCAGACTTAGCCCTAGACCTACTTTGTCTTGGAAAGTCACCCGGCGATGAGCGGTATTGATGTGACGAGTGTATTTAATGGCTTTGACATTGAGTACGGCTTTACTACAAACGGTAATCAAATAATCCATCAAGAAACCAGGATTGATACCAGTGCCAAGTAATTGAACACCGTTTAATTTAGCCAGTTGGTCAAGTTCTTGAGAGAGCTGAGGATGACTATAGTATGGGAAGATCAATTCTTCACAGCTTGAGACTATACTTACTTTGTGTTTGATGACTGTGACTAGAGTCTCTTTGATTTGATTAAGAAGTGAGTTGGTTGTGATGAAAACCAAATCAATATCCTTGAGATTTGATTCAAGATCATCGCTCACTGCAATCCCTGCGATACTCAATCCTTGTTTGCTGGGATCACTGTCAATGAGTGCGGTTAATTCAAAGCTCTGATCTTCAATTAATTTACCAGCGAGGTTTTGTCCAAGGTATCCTAGTCCGATGATTGCAACTTTGAGTTTCATATTTTTTGACCTAATGCCAGTTTACGCAATCTCTCACCTTCAACAATAGGATAGGCAGCTAATCCAGCAAGAGACAAAGGTATAACTAATTTGAGTCCGTGCTCGCCAGCAAAGATCAAGTAAAACTGAGCGGCAGCAAAGATGGAGCCGCCAATGCGCATCATAATGCTTTCGCGCATAAAGCCAAAAGCGATCTTGGAAAGCCCATCAATAAAACTAGAAAAAGCTAAAGCGCGCACTGAGATAGTTGTCCAAAGCCCGGCAATCTCAATATAGCTCTGACTCTTGTCATAGAATCCAAAATAAGCAAGCACTTCAAAAATTGCAATGATAAATAATGGAGTCGCTGAAATCACTCGCATCAGTGATGAGAAGAATTGAGAACGAATCGCGTCTGTAGTAAAGACTTTGAAATTGCCTTTGCGGATTTCAAGTAGCATTTCTTTGGAGCGTTTGAGTGTTTCTGTTGCGACCGTTTGGAGGTAGGCAGCAAGTTTGCTAATGAAAGATCCTGGTGACTTTGTGCTAAGTCTAGTTGCTTCGTGAGCATATGTTTCTGGGTGATATTTCACCAGCGCTTCATAGCTATAATCAACTTTGATCATAGCAACAAAAAGCCCTTCACGAAATGCTTGCCCAATTGGATGAGTTGCAAAATAGTTTGTAAACACTATCCCTAGAATTCCTAGACTAATTAAAACTCGCCATTGCGGCATATAAACCATCAAGAGCGGTACGTTTTGCAGACCGCAACTAGCAAGCATGATTTGATTAAGAGTTTCATATAAAGGATGATTAAAAACGACAGAGAGAGCCGTCAATAAGCCCATAGTAAATGATAGATAACCAAAGAATTCATTGAGAATTATTCTCGGATCTTCAGTGCGGATTTTGATTTCTTGTGCAAGAGGCATAAGGTTTTATTCTAGCTTAGCTTCGACTACGATTATTGTTAGCTCGATTAATCACCAAGCTATAAAACAACCAAATCACCAATATAGACCCACAAATAGTCAAATACATCACAGCAATATCAAGCCCAAGTAAGTATGTACCTATTAGTCCGGCAATGAAAGTAACTCCATAAAAAAGATAGTTGATTTGTTTATGGCTAAAGCCTCTATTTAGCAATTGATGATGCAGATGCTCGAGATCTGGTTTCATGATGGCTTTGTTTTTGCTGGCGCG
>JABHOV010000105.1 GCA_018695135.1 Candidatus Melainabacteria bacterium
CCGCCAAATCTCCACCATCGCCAAAGTATCCATTTTGCAGTATTGTGAGTTGGATACTTTGGCGATGGTGATGATTTATGAGGGGTGGAGGGATTTGGTGGGCTGAGTGGTCAATCTACGTAGTCAAATGTCTAGCGTGGTCCCCATTTACCTAGTAATTCAGCCTAGAGTTATCATAGCTAAGAAGTTTGGCAAGGGCGGTTCTTAACCAAACTGTGCGTTGTGCGGATACGACCCTGATTCCCTATATTTGAAGACTACAAAATTCGTCGAACTTATGATGAAGACAAAGCAACTTGGTATTTTTCGGTGATCGACATCGTTCAGGTATTGACAGAACAGGTTGATTATCAAGCTGCCAGAAACTATTGGAAAGTCTTGAAAAATAGGCTTAAGAAGGAGGGTGGTGATCAAGCGGTTACAAAATGTAACCAGTTGAAATTATTAGCCCCTGATGGTAAGAATCGCCTAACTGACGTCGCGGACCCTGAGACTTTATTGAGGCTTATCCAATCTGTCCCTAGTCCCAAAGCTGAACCGATTAAGCAATGGCTCGCCAAGGTAGGTTATGAGCGTATGCAAGAGATGGCAGATCCAGCTCTATCCTTGGATCGCGCTCGCGAGACTTGGCACAAACATGGACGTAGTGACAAGTGGATTCAGCAAAGAATGATGAGTCAAGAGACTCGCAACAAGCTCACTGACTACTGGAGCAATCACGAAGTCAAAGAAGGTCAGGAGTTTGCAATACTCACCAATATCATTCATCAAGAGTGGACCGGGCTTTCAGTCAAAGATCATAAGAATCTCAAAGGACTCAAAACTCAGAACTTGCGTGATCACATGAGTGAAGCTGAGTTGATTTTTACTGCACTGGCGGAGCTTTCCACAAGGCAGATAGCAGAAACAATGGAAGCCAAAGGCATCAATGAAAACAAAGTAGCAAGCAAACAAGGTGGAGGCATTGCCAATAAAGCCAAACTAGAACTCGAACACAAGACTGGAAACAAAATTATATCCAAAGACAATTATTTACCGAAGCAATAGGGGCCCGTCTTTCAAATTCACTTCTAAAATAATTTCTTTAAAAACGACGCAGCCCTACTCTAGCCAGCTCAAGTGTTTGTTACCGATTGATTATGTTCTTCTTTCCAACCAGGTACCAATACTGCTCTTTCACTATCTGTATAAAATTCACGAACTAGTACTGCATTTGCTGCATCTCTTATTTTCTGAAGATTCGCCGGATCTCTTGCCAATTGAATTGTTCCAAAATTATCATCAAAAAATTGACACCATGCATCTCTTATTGGCTTTAATTCACCGTTACTATCAACCTTACGCTGTTCGACTAAGCCTCGCCAATCCACTCTATCAGTTAATTCTTTACCACCCGGTATCAACTCTTCTGTTAACAACTTGGCAATTGTAATTTTGGCTGTATCATAAGCTTCTCTATCAGGGGAGTCCATACCAAGAGCAATCGCCACTCCGCCAAGATACTCTTGTAAATTCAAAAGAGGAAGAGGTCCATTTATAATTGATTGAAGGTTCGCCTCTATCTCCCATACAGCTTTAGATACTTCTTTCCTAATATGACAATCTTGGTCCTTCAACTGCTCATCAAAACTTTGAAAGATATACGAATCCGGTCGCATCATACTATAAGCAAAATATGGCAAATGCCTGTCTGCTGCAGCCCCATAATTTTCTCCAGTTTCTCTTTTTAGTTTAATTTCAGCATATGCGGATGTCTCTGCATGAGCTAATTCCTCTGCCAAAACATGTTCTTCAAACAAACTCCGACTCTCATCATGAGTGAGTGATCCCGTCGCTCCAAAAGACATTGCAGACAACCAATGGCCTAACAGCATTGGCACCTTAGCAAACTTGGGTTTGTTCTTTCCACTCTTCTTAAAATCATCAAACCAAGTTTGTGACAAATTGACGATAGAATCAGCTTGTATTAGTGCATCAATTGAAATAAAAATTCGTTTATGATCACAGTAACCTGCACCAAGTTGACCAGGATTGAGTCCATAAGTATAATTCACCGGCATCTTTATACCATTACTAGTAATTCTTTCTTTGGACAATTCCTTTATAATTTTGCCTTCATATGGATAACCATCCGTCCCAGGAGCAATAAAAATACCTTTGCCTTGAAGTGCTAAGTTTTGCTCAACTCCAAGATCATTCTGAATTTGTTCAAACTCAATATAGTCACTATCATTCCCAGCCAAATCAGCAAAATACTGATCGACCTTAACCCATTCTTCGCCTAAACTATCAGCTAAAGTAGCAAAATATTGTTTTACCGCTCCCAATTTCACATACTGTATACCGTCCTCGACTTTCGCTGCATCTGTAAGCTGATGACTTGCTTCTAAGTAAACAAAAAAGTACCACGCCGCTATTTCAAAATCTTTTGAATCTGGATTTATAATATTGGAGTTCTCTTTGAAAGAATCGATTAATATTGTTGAGAAGCTATATTGAACTTGCTTCTTCTCTTCATTGGACTCAGCTAAAGCTTTAGGAATTATAGCTTTGTCAAACTTATTTAATTCTTTCAAGCCATTAAAGTAATTCAAAGTGTCCTTTGGTCTTCTACCTCTTCCTATGCTCAATGTAAAGTCAGTACCAGCAAAATCGATTCTTGGTGCAGCTAATAAAATACCAGGATCGCGATCAAATTTTTTTTGGAAATTTTTATTCTGAGGAGCAATCTCCCAGAGTTGATTTTTTACTCTATTAACATTTGATCCATTGATGCCTGCTTTTTCGAGAAGGGGTCTTACAGAATTAGCAAAGGACTTCTCTTTGGTCGATGTATGAAGTAGTTTCACTATTGCAGGAATGTTACTCTTGGCAGCATATCGGCCCAATATCTCTTGTACCTTAGGCGGGTAAGCTCTTTGTAACTGTTGACTTAATGAGAGTACTTGCATCGTAATTACCTTAATTACAATATTAGCAAATACGTATTACTAATGTTGGGTAATTAGAATAAAGTTGTGATGCAAGCTATTCTCATCAATCCGCTGCCCCTAAAACAACAACCCACCAATGCATATGGCTGTATTGATAAGATAGGGCAATCTATGTTATGTTAAGCCAGTGCAGGCGCTCGCCCTATGCCAAATAATAATATGATTAGAGCTCATCACGACAATGACATAACCACTCTTGCCACTCATTTGAAACAAGCACTGGGTATGCCGGCAACTTTAGACCAGATTGAGAGCAGCCCTAGGCAAGTCCTCCAGGCAAACTTACCCAAGCTTAAAACTCGCATAAAGGAACAGGGAGCTAGTTTTTGGCAACTTCACAATGCCCTTGGCGTCAGACCGCATCAATATACAAAACCATCTGGACAAAAATACAAAAGGCTTAATGAAAGAGGACTTGTTAGAGCATTATGGCAACCAGATGATGATAAAGAAGCTCTCATTACAAATTTGAAACGAGATTTGAAACAAAGAACTGTGCCAACAAACAAGAGTGACTTTTTTTACAGTGACAAAGTCACTCAGTGGTTACGCAAAAATAATTTTCATGATTTGTCTCACTTCTCAGAATACTTCAATGTGCCATTGATATTCAAACGTGGTGAAAATAGAAAACAATACTCACCTGATTTTGACAGTTTGTCACATGAGATCTGGCCTGCTCAATCAGTACCTGAACTATTGACAGCAATCAGAAAACAAGAATCAAAACGACCAGTCAACTTGCAGGTCTTTTTTAAATCCGACAACACAAAACTAATGAGGCTGTTAAAAAAGAATGGCTTCCCCAATTTGATAGACTTCTTTCGCTATGTTGGAGTTGTCAAACAAGACAAACAAACAACACAAGCCTCTGATAGACAGAGGGATCCAGTGATTGATTTTCAACTCTTGGCAACAAAAGTATGGGTCAAACCTGCCAAAGCTGAAATAGCTACCATGATTAATCAATCTTGGGCAGCACATAAGCCAAGTGATTTACACGACTTCTTTTCCTCCAGAGATTTTCAAGATTGGCTTGCAACGAATGGCTTTACCAGCTTGACGGATCTTTCACGGCACCTTGGTATCAAAGTTAGAATACTGGAATCTAATGGCAAGCAAAAAGCCGCCAGAGATTACAAATTACTCTCAGACTTGTTATGGGTAAAACAAAGCCCCAAAGAACTAACAGTCCAACTGCACCAAGACTTAGAGCAAGTAACAAGACCAGCTAAGCCACAAGAGTTTTTTACAAGTCAAGAATTCAGAAACTGGTTAACTGCCAATAATTTTGATTCCTTGGTTGAATTTGCACGACATTATGGAGCCAAAATATCACGGAATCAATCAATAGATACAGGGCGTGATAAGCCAAGAAACAAACTTGTCAACTATGTAAATTATGATTCATTAGCAAGAAAAATATGGAAGGTGCCAGACATAAGAACGATCAAAAAAGAAATGATAGGTCTTAGTGACGGTATCGACTTAAAGGACTTAACTAGTCCATATCGATTTTTCACTTCTGCTGGTCTAAAGCAGTGGCTCAAACTAAACAACTTCAAAGACCTAGTGCACTTCTGTGAAGTCATCAAAGCACCAATGACAGCAAGACCAGCAACAGACCGTAATACCGATAGAGTTGTTTATAACTGGGAAGCAATGGTTAAGAAGCTTAGTTGAACTGAATCAAACAGCGGACAAATAAGCTAGACTTCTACTCATGAGCAAAGAAAAACTCACCCTACTAAGCAACGCCATTAATCAGAAGCTACTGGTCAAATTTAATTATGACGACTGCCAAAGATTAGTAGAGCCGCATCTTCTCGGTGAAACAAACAAAGGTAATTTAATTCTCAAAGCATATCAAATTGCTGGTACTACCAAAAGATCCAAAGTACCTTCTTGGGCTTCTTTTACAATCGGCAAGATCAAAGAGCTAGAGCTTGTTGAAACAGCTTTTGAAAAGAGAGCTTCTTTAAATATCGAAGCTGAGATTGAAACAATCTTTGTCAAGATGATCAGCCAGATTGAGGCTGATTAAAACAATTGTTCTTAACCACGAGCTCGCTTAGGCTGCTTGGTAATAGCGTCACTAATACCAGTTCCTCTTGTGAAACCAGCCAAAACTCTATCACGAGTTCCGTCAATATCTTCTTTTGCAAGATCGCTAGCTATTGTATTTAATGCATCATCATTACCCAACCTTGCTTTGTACATTGTAATCAGTCTAAGTCCAGCTTCTTTTAATTCTCCAAATGGCATTATTTGTGCGTATTTACCAAGACCACGTATTGGACGAGCCACGATTACTGGATTTGCCTTATCAAACCTTTGAATCAAAAATTCTAAAAACCTTACAACGTCACCTAGATTATCAGAGCCTTTGGTTTTCCCTAATTTAGCAGCCTTGATTTTGATAGTAAAAATATCATCACAAGCCTTAAACAAAGATTCGTAATTCCTGTTAGTAAAACCATCAGCCTGCTCTTCCTTAACCAAGTCGATTAAAGTGTCAACTGTCAGAGATTATGCAAAGCAATTACTGACACCTGACGATTCTAAATTAAAAGCACTTGGCTTATCGCCCAACGATCTCGCTGCTATTACTCAACTAGCTTCAGATCATGTGCCTAAATATATGGCAGCACTGCAAACTCAAGACCTCAATCAAATAGCACAAGAAGACATGAGGCTATTAAATCAACTTTGGTCACAGGATTTTGAATCCAAAGATGAGCTCGCTTTGACGGAAGGATTAATGCTAAGCGTCATGAATAAACTACTCGAAGGAAAAGACACAACAGCAATTATCCAAAGTGGTATTTCTCGCTCTGGCAATCTTTTTATCTCCTTTGCCAAAAATCTTGTCGCCAATATTTTGGGAGCAGGCAAAGAATCTGAATTCTCCAAAGACCTTGCTGCACTAGCTTCTGAGAGTATAGATGGAATGATCAAATCAGTAATGGTACCTCAGTTTGATGCCAAGGCTGACCAAACAGCTTTGGTATCAGGTTCATCTCGAGCATGGATTGCTTTACACCAATTCCTCAAGTCCAAGAACTTAAGTCCAGATCAAGAGCTTGCTGCTTTCAAAAGCTATGCTCAAGAATTAAATCTCTTTGCTCCTCTCAGGGCTGTTACAAGTCAACTATTTGGTTCACTGGGTGGCTTGAAGCAAGTCTTGTCAGTTAATCCCAATCCAGCGATTCAGGCACGAGTTGTGGCTTCTACGAATACCTAAAACAATCAACGGTATGATCATTCACCATACCAGTAGCCTGCATAAAAGCATAAACAATAGTGCTACCAACAAAGCTCATGCCTCGTTTTTTGAGGTCTTTAGACAAAGCATCACTCACTGAACTAGTTGCAGGGATTTCTTTTAATCTCTGCCATTGATTTTTGATAGTCTTACCGCCGGTAAAAGCCCAAAGATATTTATCAAAAGATCCAAACTCTTTTTGAATTTCCAGAAACACGATTGCATTTTTTCTAGCAGAAAAGATCTTCAGGTGATTGCGAATGATCTTTTCATTTGACATCAATTTCTCAAGCTGCCCGTCAGTCATCTTGGCTACTTTCTTGACATCAAAGTCATTGAAGGCTTTTCTATAGCCCTCGCGCTTATTGAGCACTGTCTCCCAACTCAAACCGGCTTGAGCCCCTTCCAGTATCAGCATCTCAAAAAGTTTGTTATCGTCATGCACCGGCAGCCCCCATTCCTCATCGTGGTACTTGACGTAGAGTGGGTTTTTGGGATTTGCCCATGAGCATCTAGTTTGAGATTTTTGCATCTATTTAAGCCTCGCTTCATTATATCCCAATGACATTCTGCCTAAAATCGCTATTCGTCTTTGCTCAGAATACAATCAAATCGACAATTATGACTCAAATACGTGAATAATAAATATATGGATCTATTCTTTGATTTCTTTTTTCAAATCCTGCCTCTCTATTTCATAATTCTGCTTGGTTATATTGCAGGCAAATATTTAGAAGTACAACGTGAGTCAATCGCACCACTGCTACTTTATATAGTGGTACCAGTTGTTACCTTCAAAGGCATACTCGATTCTGATATTAATGCTCAGACATTGACTTATCCATTATATTTCTTAGTTCTCGGTGCATTCATGTCATTGAGTTTCTTTTGGCTTGCAAGACTACTTGGTTTTAGTAAAGAAAAAGCCGGGATGCTTTCACTATGTACCAGCTTAGTCAATGTAGGTTATTACGGCTTGCCACTGGTACTACTGGTGCTTGGCGAGAAGGTCTTAGGGATTTCAGTGATGCTCATCCTCGGTCTTGCGATTCATGAATGTTCAGTTGCATATTTAGTTGCAGCCAGTGGTAAATATAGCTTCCAAGAAAGCTTAAACAAAACTCTAACCCTGCCAATATTGTACTCAAGTTTGATTGCAATAGCAGTGAACTATTTTAATCATCATTATTACCATGAACTAATCCAATACTTGCCGAGCAATATAGAAACAAGTTTGCTCAAGCCCATCTGGGCGAGTATAAACACAATGATGGAAAGGTTTATCAGTGCCTATTCATTACTCGGGATGATCATGATTGGTCTTGGCATAAGCAAAATCAAAAATCTCAAGCTAGATCTTGCCTTCATGTCCCTAGCTTATATTGCCAAGTTCATCGTCATTCCTGGTATTGCAATTGGCTTTATTTATCTCAACAAACACTATTTTCATTTCTATGATGATCTTGCAACTCAAGTAATCTTCTTGATGTCTTTAGTACCCATTGGTGCAAATACCATCAGTATTGCAACTCAACTCAAGCTAGATGTAGACAAAGTGGCAATTACAACTGTCATTAGCACACTAATCGCGCTAGCTTATATCCCACTTGTGCTCAACTTCGTAAAGTTGCCTTAGTCTATCTAAAGAATTACCAAAATTGGTTGCAAGTATTGCGAGCTTGCCAACGGCACCCTACAATGGATGCTCGCTGTCACTAATGAAATTGAAAGAAGACAGGTGATCTTCCCAAGGACGATTAATTACCCCGTCTCAACAACTTCAAGATCTTAAACAAATTCAATTTGCAAAGCTCCCAGACATAATACAAACCCAAGAACAATGGCTTATTTGCCGATGGCACTATCGCTAGCTCATGGTAATATTTGCCGCAAACAGAGTCAATAAGTGCAATCTGCATTGGACTCAGGATTGTTTTCCAACGATCAAGACTTGATTCCTTAAAACCAGCCTTGCCTCTATCTTCATCAAAAGAGCTATTGGCTTTTTGTTCTTTAAGTAAATCAGTCGAAAACTCTTCTCCTAAGAAATCCGTCAAATCTCTCAAGGTTGCCTCTGGTTGGGAAATCAGATCTTCATACTTCAGTAGCTTGAAATTAGGATCTTGTTTTTTTGCAAGCATCACCCGAGCAGCCCGATTCCAACTAAAAGCAGCGCTCAAAAGGCTCTTGAAACTATTTTTGCGTTTCATCCAAGAAGGTATCACGGCCCTTGGATCCCGGTAGATACCAATGACTTGAGCATCTGGATATCTCGCTGATATATCTTCAAGCGAGAAGAGATGAAAAGGAGTTTTTTCAACAAAGCGAGTTGCACCTGCCTTCTCGATATTAAAACGACAAATCGCATCAAAGACTTCAAGATGATTAGCATCTTGAATCGCCTTAAAATCTTCTGAGTTTCTAAACTCGGACAAAAACTCCGCAATATTTTCATCAAGCTTGCCGCCAGCTAAAACATCCTTGGTGTATTGAGCTGCGCCTCTTTTTTTGAGACTCTGACCAACGCGATTCATGCCGATAGCGAGTGCCACGGTTAAATCATTTAAGTTCTTAGATTGGTAATAAGGATTGGCTTGAGGCCATTGTTTAACAAAAACATAGCTCTCCTTGGGCACAGCCCAAATATTCGGGTGCTCAGCAAGATTGCGTCTCAGGGCTGTAGTCCCTGACCTTCCTTCACCAACGATAAATATGGGCGCTTTCACCAAATCATTATACCTGAAGGCACTAATTCGCAATACGTAACAATAAATTCAGAAGCCTGCTCAAAATCCTTTAAGATATATTAATACAAATAGGCTCAATTCTGGCTGTTTTTCAAGCTCCGTGCGATAAAATAAACCCTTATGCTCATAGAAGCAAACGAAATCTCCATTAACTTCGGGCAACGTCTAATCCTAGACGAAGTTAGCCTAAGAATTACTCCGCAAAGCCGCATTGGGCTAATCGGTGCTAATGGAGCAGGTAAATCCACTTTACTCAAATGTCTAATGTCTGAACTGACGCCTCAAATTGGTGAAGTCAAAGTAGCATCCAAAATTCAAGTCAAACATCTTACGCAAAATCCAACTATCACTCCAGGCAATACTCTAGACCAGGAGCTCAAATCAGTTTATCGCGAAGTACAAGAGTTGCAAAAAGAAGAAATTCATCTTAGCGAACAACTTGGTGTCGTTACCGGTGATGAGTTTGACAATGCCTTAGTAAGACTCGGTGAGATACAAGACAAGCTTGATCGCTTTGACGCTTCTAAGATAGATGAGAAAATTGGTCGGATGATTTTAGGTCTAGGATTCACTCTTGATGAGCTTCAACGGGAAGTACAAGAATTTAGTGGTGGCTGGCAAATGCGCATCAATCTAGCCAAAGTACTTTTGCAAGAAGCTGATGTCATTTTAATGGACGAGCCGACTAATCACCTCGACATGGAGGCTTGTGAATGGTTAGAAGAATTCTTACGTTCATACCCTTATGGGATTTTGGTTGTCTCTCACGATAGACGTTTTCTAAATGAAGTAGTTACTGAAATTGCAGAACTTGAGCGCGGCAAACTAACTATTTATCCGGGCAACTATGATAAGTTCGTAGAGCAAAAAGCCGCTCGCAGAGAGTATTTGATCTCGGCAGCCAAAAGACAAGAGAAACATATAGCTGAGCAAATGGACTTTATTAATAAGTTCAGAGCAAGTGCACGCAAATCTACTCAAGCCAAAAGTAGAGAGAAACAACTTGCTAAACTCGAACGAGTCGAAGCGCCACCTTCAGAGTTGCGCAAACTCAGTTTCAAGTTCCCTTTCCCAAATCCAAGTGCAAGGCATGTGCTTAGTATTAATAACCTCTCCAAAGGTTTTGGCGGCAACCAACTCTTTGAAGATATCTCTCTCGATCTTGAGTGGACCAAAGAAGAACCACAACGTGTTTTCATACTTGGTGCCAATGGTTGCGGCAAGACGACTCTCTTTAAGATACTGACAGGGCTTGAAACGCCTGATACTGGCGATGCAACATTTGATGCCAAAGTCAAACTTGGTTATTATGCGCAACATCAATTACAAATTCTTGATCCAAAGAAAACTGTGATCAAAACACTTGAAGACGCGATGCCACCAACTCCAGAAAAAGAAATACGTGGAATCCTTGGAAGATTTTTATTTTCAAGAGATGATGTCTTTAAAAATGTAGAGCTTACTAGTGGTGGTGAAAAAGCCCGTTTGGCAATGGCAAGACTGATGGTAAGCGGTCCTAATACACTCTTGTTAGATGAGCCTACGAACCACTTAGACACGCCTTCCCAGGAGGCTGTTGAAGCAGCACTTAAGTCCTATGAAGGTACAGTGATTTGTATTTCTCACGATAGATACTTTATTAATAACCATGCAACTCAGATTTGGGAGTTTGACCATGGCAGATTGATCGTTTTTAAAGGTAATTACGAAGATTATCTCAAAAAACGTAACAAGCTTCTGGCAGAGTCTCGCGCCAAACTACCTATACCAATAGAAGGTCCCAAAGAACTCAAACAAGGTACCAAAGAAAAAGCCGCCAAGACAAAAGCCAAAGAATTTCAAAAAGCTCTCAAGGCTCTTGAAAGAAATATTCAAGTATTGCATAGTAGCAAAGAAGACTTGACAACCAAGCTACTAGACCCAAATCTAAGTAGTGACTACCAAGAACTTAATAAATTAACCAAAGAGCTTGAAGAACTGAATGCTGATCTTGAAGCCAAAGAAGCTCAGTGGGTCAGCCAAAGTCATGTTTAAGTTTGACAATAGTTACGCTAGCTTGCCTCAGCAGTTTTATCAAAAAATCAATCCAAGTCCAGTTTCTAATCCTAGTTTAATCAAAATCAATACTAGCCTCGCTACTGAGCTTGGTCTTGATCCAGAATATTTACAAAGCGATCAAGGGATAGCAATACTCTCTGGTAATCAAATCGCTCAGGGTTCGCAGCCGCTTGCTCAAGCCTATGCTGGTCATCAATTCGGTAACTTCGTGCCGCAACTCGGTGACGGTAGAGCTAATCTACTTGGGGAAATAATTGATATTAATGGCAAGCGTAGGGACTTACAGCTCAAAGGCTCAGGTCAAACTCAGTTCTCAAGAGCAGGGGACGGGCGCGCTGGGCTTGGACCAGTGATTCGCGAGTTTGTTATTAGTGAAGCGATGCACGCACTTGGTGTTCCTACAACCCGTTCACTGGCAGCAATCAAGACAGGTGATCAAATTCAGCGAGAGAGCTTGATGCCAGGAGCAATACTAACAAGAGTCGCCTCAAGTCATATCCGAGTTGGGACTTTTGAATATTTTATTGCAAGAAATGATTTTGAATCGCTTAAGATACTCGCAGATTATGTAATTAATAGACATTATCCAGAGATTGTAGATTCAGAGAATCCCTATGCTGAATTATTTCGTGCAGTTGCACAGCGCCAAGCCAAACTCATAGCTAAGTGGATGCAACTTGGTTTTATACATGGTGTCATGAACACAGACAACTGCAGTATCGCAGGCGAGACGATAGACTACGGACCTTGTGCATTTATGGATTTCTATGATCCTGATACTGTTTTTAGTTCTATTGATCGCATGGGACGCTATGCCTACGAGCAGCAAGGATTTATTGGACAATGGAATCTTTCTTGTTTGGCGAACGCTCTGTTACCACTGATTGATTCAAAGCAAGAAACTGCAATCTCTACAGCAAAAGCAGTCCTAGAAGAGTACACAGATGATTTCACTAACTATCACAGCATCGGACTTTTAAACAAAATTGGGCTAGAACAAAAGGGTAACCTAGCATTGGTAGAAGATCTATTCAAACTTATGCACAAGTATAGAGCGGATTTCACTTTGAGCTTTCACTATCTTACAGAGATGGTCACTGATCAATCATATGACCAAGAATTTATTAGTTTGTTTGATGAAGCTAATCCAAAACTCAGCCAATGGATACAAGATTGGCGTCAGGCTCTTAGTGAAGAGGACAAGGAGCTTCAAACTATCGCAGAGGAAATGAACAAAGTCAACCCGGTATATATTCCGCGCAATCATATCATTGAAGAAATGATTGAAGCAGCAGTAAGCAACCAAGACTACAGTCTCATCCACAAGCTCTCTGAAGTTCTTGCAAAGCCATTCACCAAGCAAGAAGGAGCAGACTACTACCTGCTGCCACCCAAGGACAAGAATCAAAACTATCAGACCTTTTGTGGCACTTAATCAAGTACAGGAATCATGTTCACTAATTTAGTTTTGATAGGGTCTAATTGTTTAAGATGAGCTAAATTATAGAATTCATGAGGGTCAAACTTGTGATCATATAGCTCCTCAGATCCATCATGATATCGAATATATCTCCACCTGCCTTCTCGCACAGAATAATTACCTTCCCCCATAGTAGTTAATGCTTTGCTTGTCCAAGCTTGATCTTGTTTGTCAATCAATGGCTTAAGGCTTATTCCTTCTAAATTGCTACGCATAGGTAAATGAGCCAAATCAATCAAGGTCGGATAAATATCCAAGAGGCTCACGACCGCACTAGAGACCTGTCCATTGTGTTGCCCTGCTTGTGCAATCATCAAAGGCACATGAGTGGTTTTTTCCCAAAGTGCATGTTTTTTCCAATGTTCTTTTTCGCCCAAATGTAAACCATGATCACTCCACAAAACAACAATGGTATTAGCAGCATTAGGTCCATTGTATAAGGCATCAAGAACCCTACCTAAATCATCATCAACCTTGCTAATACCTGCCATATAGGCTTGAAGAGCTTCTTTCCATTTGCCGGCTTCGACAATTTTCTCGTGATATCCCTCCCAAGCTCCAGCCGAGAATAATTCAGCAAGAGTCTTACCTGCTTCAGGAACATCATATAAATCATAGAAGGGTTGTTCTGGTGTTTTAATGTCAGCGAGTGGATAAAGATCAAAGAATCGTTTCGGGAAATGCCAAGGTAAATGTGGGCTAGAAAAACCAACTGCCATGAAAGTCGGCTCCGTAAACTCTTCAGTGAGTATCTCAGCAGCTTTTATTGCCGCCTCAATATCTCCAGTACGAATATCTTCATGCCCCCATTGCACGACTGAAGAACTAGGCGGCTCTCTTGAATTACCTTCTAGTGGATAATATTCATCCCAAACCCAAGGAATGTTCTGAGTACCATGAAATATTTTTTTGAGTCCGATCGTTTTATATCCATAATCTCTAAAATAATCCATCAAAAACTTATGTTGGTTTTCATATTCATGACTATTAACGTCATTATCATAAACCTTGTGACTATCAGGATTGAGCCCAGTCAGAACGGAAAATCTAGAAGGGTTACATTGAGTGGCACTAGCATAGGCTTGCGTAAACAAAGTAGACTTGGTTGCTAAGTAATCAAGATGGGGTGTTTGAGTTAAGACCGAAGGATCAAGTAATTTAATCATATCGTTCAAATCGTCAAGCACAATAAATAAGACATGTGGCTTTTCTTCACAAATACCAAGAGCACAACCCCAGCTACCATACCACTCATAATTTTGTCTCAGCTTATTTTTAAGCTTGGAGACTTTGTAATATATCTTAGATTCCTTAGCAAAGAAAACAGGTCGATTTGTTTCAATCTCATACCACTTTGCCCACAAATGTTCTTGAGCTTTATCTACTCGAAATTCTCCTTGTTCTTGATCCCAAATATAGCCAGAGATATTTACTTCTCTCAACCAATCACTAGCAGCTCCAATACGTTCAATTAATAATTCACTTGGATTTTCAATTGAGCCCAATGCTTTAATGATTGCAACTGTCTCAGGACTGGAGATTGCAGTTTTGGTCACTAAGGGATCATCACATTGACTAGTCCAACCCAGGTAAGTATCAGCTCTCTTGACTTGCGTTTGAAAAGTCTCAGCAAGGATTTGATCCAAGGCTAACTGAGTTTCTACTTGTAGAAACTGATCTTCAACTTTGAGACTGGTTACTAATGTCTTAATCCTTGTCGAAAGACAAGATTCATCATCAGCAAAAACAGGCAAAGAAAATACTAAACCAGAAACTAACAAATATAATAAAACCTTGTTCACACCTGCATTATACATCGGGGTCGTACTGGAGTGCACCCCGTTATAAGTGAATACTCTTTAAAGATATGCGGCAGGTAACTGGTAAATCTTCTCAGCTTGATGATGAGTTCTATAGAAATAATAATTAGATCTTATAAAGTTTTGCCATGAATTTAACTTACTCGGCTGCAAGCAACCGAGTTTTTCAAGTCAAATTCATCATTTTCTTCGAAAATGACCGGCAAAACTTTGATCGTCATTCCGTTCAATCCTCCGGGAGCAAGCTCCCGAGTTTTCACTACATTCGGAATAAACAAGACCTCCAGGTTTTTAATTATTTGCTCTATGATAAAAGACTCCCCAAGATTTCCAAAGCTAGGATGTGATCTCAGATCATCAATATTATTGATATTAAGTAAGTAGTTGGTTATTACTGGATCTTTGATATAAGCTTTTGGCATTTTCACTAATCTCTTTTTTGTATTTTTCGAATAACAATTAAGTCTTCGTATTAAAAAAGTACCCTCTGCGATTTCTAAATAGTTCTTCACGGTTGGTTGTGATACATCGAGCGAATTGGAGAAGCTTGATGCTTTAAACAAATCACCAGAAGCCACTCCAAGCATCTTAATAAATCTTCTATAAGCCTCTGTATTAAGCTGAGGGAATAAAGCTCTAATATCTCTTTCAATATATGATCTAAAGTAATTTTCTTGCCAAAGCCTGTATTTCAAGGTATCTTCACGTTCCAAAAAAGGTTCTGGGTAAAGTCCAAAGAAACAAAGCTGAAACAATTCTTCTCTGCTATAACGTTTTGCCTTAATTTTGCTCACTCGGGAGCAAGCTCACCGAGTTTTATCCGCAAAATTGTTTTTTATTTACAGCTTCATTCCAACTCAGAGCTGGAATTTCCAGTATTGCAACTCTTCCAGCTAATGACTCTGTTATTGTTTTAATCGTCTTTGGGTTTAATTCCCCGCGGCTTGCCGCGCAAAAGGGAAGGGTTTTGGGAAACCGTAGGTTTCCTGAGGAAGGAATTAAACCCATGTA
>JABHOV010000063.1 GCA_018695135.1 Candidatus Melainabacteria bacterium
TATTAAATCCGTGTTGTTTGCAAGCCGCCAGACCTTGTTCATATATTGCTAATTGTTCGTCGGAAGGATTTTTTTGAACTAAAGCGACAAAGGCGTTAGTGTATTCATCAGGATAGAATCCGTGTTGTTTGCAAGCCGCCAGACCTTGTTCATATATTGCTAACTGTTCGTCGGAAGGATTTTTTTGAACTAAAGCGACAAAGGCGTTTTTATACTTAGTAATTGAATATCCTAGTTCTCTTGTAAAGGAGATTCCTAAATCTTGCAAGCGTGAATGTAATGCATCCTTGGTCTCTTCTGGTCGAGCATGTAGCCCTTTAGGTAAAACGCTTTCGCTACTAGTAGGACTAGTTTGCTCATGACTTCTACTATGAAGTCCTGAGCTCTTAGGCATACCATAAGTAGGTTGTTTTCTATCAATTGGATTGTCGCCGATTCCAGTCATAATAAGTATTAATATTTTAACATAATAACCTCTTGTTATGGGCAGGAAAATAAAGAAGACATTAAATTACAAGGGAATCAAGCAATAGTAGTGTTTTTAGGGCTAGAAAAAGTGCCGCATTTTAGCGGCACTTTTGAGACTTAGTATCGTTAACCAGTTAAACATCATTAATTAATCTAGTTGATTGATATTTACCATAAAACTCACCATGAGTGTCTTTGATAAATTCTACGAGAGAATCTAATTCTTCTGTCAAAATTTCAGTAGCATCAATAAATTTAGAACTAAGCTCTTGTCGAGCTGTTTTTCTTTCAGCAAATTTATTTTCTTTGATATCAGACTTCGCTTCATAAGCATCTATTCTTGCTTTAAGTTCATCAATATGACTTTGAGTAATTTGATATGGTTCCATCGCAACTTTATTAGCAAGCATTTGTTCCTGGAGTGTTTGCGCTCTGTGCAGCAAGTCCCCATCTCTCATATATTTAAGACCACTCGGCGTAACCTTGCTAATAGATTTAAGCTGCTCATCTTTTGTTCTTCTTGCAAAGACATAAACCAAAGAACAAAGCTTCACCAAAGTCTCAATCATTTCATCTTCGGCAGTTTCTTTTTCGGCCGTACTTCCTTGGGCTATAAGCAAATATTCTTTATCTTTTTCTTCAATACTAGCTATACTGCCCTGGAAATCACCGAATGAGTTTTGAAACCCAGGTATCTCTTTAGTCACGTCCCCATATTTTTCTAAGTATTCCTCTACAGACTTGAACATCTGAAGACGATTATTTTCGAGTTTATCCATTTTACTGGCTCCTTTTATTATTTTTAGCAATTCTAGCATTATTACTAAGTTTCCAGCTTCAGTAGAATGCTTTCCAGTCATTGCAGTGGCTTATCCAGTCGCTGCGGGATATTATTCGGCTATTACGTATTGATATCAGTTGATGGATTTTTTGAAGTAAGCAATAACTAAAACCACTTAAGCGACTGGTCTCGTTTCTCCACTCAAAACCCTCACTATCAAGTCTTCAAGACTAGCTATAAAAAACCGAAAACCTTTTTTCTGTCTATCAATGAGCAGTCAGGTGACTCCGAACATTGCTACAAATTCAAATCACAGCAAGAGATCGGTCGCATTGTAAGACTTGCTATTAAAAAAGAAGTGGGGCTGGCATTAGGCTCGGGAGCGGCAAGAGGCTTTACTCACCTGGGCGTTTTACAAATACTAGAAGACGAGGATATTCCTATAGATTTTATCAGCGGTACAAGTATTGGAGGTATTGTAGCAATTACATATTCCTTAACTCAATCAGCTTATGAAACGACTGAATTAATCAAAGAAGCGATCGGAACTAAACGCAAAGTTCAAGACATCTCTTTCTTTCCAAGACAGTCATTGCTGAGAGGTAACAAGATTAGACAAACAGCTGAAAGAGTTTTCTCTGATAAAACTTTTGCAGATTTAACTATTCCAGTTGAAGTTGTAAGCTCAGATCTCGGGCAAGCCACCAGGCATATTATAAATTCAGGCTTGTTAAGAGATGCAGCCTTGGCTACTTCTGCAATTCCTGGTATCTTTCCTCCTCTGATTAAAGATGGCAAGGTCTTAGTTGATGGTGCATTAACCAGCAAGGTGCCTGTAGGCTTATTGCGCAAGAGAAAATGTTCACTGCAAATTGCGGTGAATGCAACAACTGCCAAAGGTATTTTTTCTTGTGATCCACAGTCTAAAGTATGTCTTGTAGGTGATATTGATAGTGCTTTGTATGATTTGCAAAATATTTTTGAACTGACTAAGGGTATCAATCTTGGTAGCATCATTAATCATTCTTGGGATTTGCTTGCATGGTCTGAATCTAGTATGGAAGCTGCTAAAGCAGATATTGCTATTAATCCAAACACTGGTGCTTATTCCAACTTTGCATTTGATGACTTCGATAGTTTAGTTGAACTGGGCAGAGAAGCAGCTCGAGATAAAATTAAAGCCATGAAAGTTGCCACTAGAAAGATTCTTGAGCCAGATAGTTATCATTTCTGATTAGTAGTTTTTACGAGACCAGGAGTGCTAGTCGTCTAATCTCTGCAACACTCCAAGCTTGAGCAATGCAGCCTCTTGCTTGGTAAGGTGAGTCGCCATCAAAAATTTCAGAGATTGAAGTTATTCCAGATTCACTGAGATGTTGTTCGAAGTTGCCAATGATTTTTTTGATAGTTTTTTTCGCCTGAGTTTTGTCAGAGCTGGTTCGCAATAGAGCTTCACCATAAGGACCCAAAAGCCAAGGCCAAGCTGTGCCGTTGTGATAGGCTCGGTCTCTACTATGGGTATCTCCTTGATAGTGCCCTTGATAATTGACATCATCAGGCGTAAGAGTGCGCATCCCAAAAGGGGTGAGGAGTTTTTGAGTACAAGCTTCAACTATCTCTTGAGCAATCTTGATATCGATTGGTGAGAAGGGAAGTGAGCAGGCTAATAGTTGATTTGGTCTAAGTTGTTGGTTTAATTTTGCTTCATTGTAAAAATCACCTAGATATTTTTTCTCTGGTATATAAAAAGTCTTAGTAAAAGATTCTTCTATTTTTGTTTTGATTTCAGTTGCTTTATCAATGATGGGATCCTTGAATGACTTAGCTAATTGTTCTGTGTAACAGACAGCGTTATACCAAAGAGCGTTAATTTCCACTATTGCTCCGCGGCGAGGTATGACAGAACTACCATCTAGACAAGCATCCATCCAAGAAAGAGAGTCTTGTTCAGTGCCTGATTCAATCAAGCCATTTTCTTGGTATCTCAGTTTGTCAGTATTGCTTGTTGAGTAAGCAATGAAG
The DNA here is from genome assembly GCA_018695135.1 of Candidatus Melainabacteria bacterium. GTDB lineage: Bacteria > Cyanobacteriota > Vampirovibrionia > LMEP-6097 > LMEP-6097 > JABHOV01. The sequence goes on from JABHOV010000063.1 coordinate 3,272, forward strand.
ATGTTTTTCAGGTCTTCCCAGAATTCTTCTTTGATCCATTTATTAGATCCCGTGTTTGTCTCTAGTTGTTGAACAGCCCAAAATAACCATAGGGATGCATCTACACTATTGTAGGCAGGAGGACTACCAATGATATTTGGAATCAAGCCATCTTGCTGGTAATTTAAAAATCGTCTTAGGATTTTTTTGTAAATGTCATCTTGATTTGTATCAAGTAACAAGCCTGGTAAAGAGATCATTGTGTCTCTACCCCACTCTCCAAACCAGTGATAGCCAGCGATAATAGAATACTCATCATTGTGATTAGACTTACTGAGAAAGTCCTCTTTATCTTTACTAACGGAACTAGTGCTTTGCACCGTCCCGACCTTTTTTGTGTCGACATCACTTGCAAAACTATGTTTTGCAGGATGTCTATCAGTAGAATTCGAACTTGGCTTAATGATGAATTTTTGTGCAGCGTGATTTAAATTTGCAATAAAGTCTTTCGAGCCATTAAATAGACTTTTGATTTTGTTAGTTTGTTTAAGTTGATTTGAGAATCTTTCTCTTCTTTTGCTTTCCTCTTGCCAAGCTTGTTTAGCTTCGGTAACACTATCTTCAACCGAAATTGATATATAAAGATCTTCTCCTGCTTTGAGTTCAAATTCAAAGTTGGCAGGGCAAGCCAAATCATCATTAGCATCATAAGATCTTGCTTCTTCCTCTTTAAAGAGGAAATTCTTATACCAAAATGGATGTGGAGAAATTACAGCCTTGTTGTTGAAATTAAATTTAATTTCTGGCAAACCTTGATAGGGACTGATTGAACAGTAATTATCACCATGTGCACAATCGAGATTTATATTATCATTCTGGTAACTATTACCGTGAAAAGATCTATATGCGAGCAAGGGTTTGAGATTGAGCTTAATTGCAGATAGGTTTTTTTTCTTTGTTTTGATACTATATTTAAGTAGGACGGTATTTTCACCATTGACCATCTGTAACTCTTTTTCAAGGTGAAAATCCTTATGCTTGTAGATCCATTGATTCCGTTTATCAAAATCAAAACTCAGCGGAAGTATCTCTTCTTCATTAAAGGGAATGAAAACACCAGGTTTGTAATAATGAAAATTGAGTAGATAGCTCTGCTCATCATAGTCAAGTCTTTCATTAAATTTGGATAAAAATACATAACGATCACTGGTATCTTTTAATGCTGCAACCAAGAGTCCGTGATATTTACGGCTATGACAATTGACGATAGTACTTGAAGCATATCCACCTATCCCATTGTCATCAAGCCATTCATGGTCAAGTAAAGTATTTATTTTGGGAGCAGTGTGATTAATCAATTGTGTATTCTCTAATAATGTTTCCATAAACTAATTCTATCTGTACTTCGTCTTTTCTGTGAGAGTATAAAGTAGAAAATTTTGTTTTTACTTTGCACTTGTTATCAAGTCCCCTTCTGGCTAGTCCTTGACACTTATGAGATTATATTTGCTATACTCTTCGAGAGACATTCTGAAAAACAAAGTTTTGCAGGATGTCTTCACAAAAAAGGTCGGAAAGGTGCGGAGCACTAGTTCAGCCAGTGAAGAGAAAATGGACTTTCGCAAGAAGTCTAATCTGAAGGATAAAGTCAAGTGGGTTACAAGGTACTAATGTATGGCTGGGAATTTCCTCCACATATTAGTGGAGGGCTTGGTGTTGCTTGTTATGATCTAACTAAGGCATTAAATCAAGCTGGAATTGACATAACTTTTGTTTTACCTAAATTAAAATCACAGCCAGCAGCAGATTTACACCTTAAGCTGGTTAGTAGTCATGATATTGAGGCCAAGAGCACAATTTCTGAAACAATAAAAGAAGAGTCTTATTCCGAGCTTGCGAGGATTTATCAAATAGATAGTCCTTTGAGTCCTTACTTAAATGACCAGAGCTACGTTAAGCTCATCGAAAAATTGCTAGAGCAAAATTATCATCTTCAGGACAAAGATCATTTTTATAAGCTAGGTGTTTCTGGTGATTATGGCCCAAATTTAATCAGTGAAGTATTGCGTTATGCTTACGTTGCAGGAATGATTGCCAAGGAAGTAGAACATGATTTAATCCATGCACATGATTGGCTTACAGTGTTGGCAGGAATTGAAGCTAAGGCAGTTAGTAATAAGCCCCTTCTCTACCATGTGCACGCATTAGAAACTGATCGAAGTGGCAAGAATATCAACCCTGATATTTTTGGTATTGAGAAGAGAGGTTTAGAACTTGCAGACAAAATTATTGCAGTTAGTTATTTAACCAAAAAAAATATTGTTGATAATTATCATATAGATCCAGAGAAGATAGTTGTGGTGCATAACGCAGTATCAAAAACAAAAGTAGTCAAAAGCAAGTTTAAATTTAAAAAAAAGCCAAATGAAAAAGTAGTCTTGTTTTTAGGTAGATTAACTTTTCAAAAAGGACCAGACTACTTTCTTGAAGCTGCTGCCAAGGTTTTAAAAATAGATCCAACTGTACGATTCATTATTGCTGGTACCGGAGATATGATTAACCGTTTGATAGAAAGAGCTGCCCAACTGAGAATATCAAGAAACGTACATTTTACTGGATTTCTTGATAGGCCCGAGGTAGAAGAATTATTTGCCTCGACTGATGTCTATGTAATGTCTAGCGTCTCAGAGCCTTTTGGTATATCTTCATTAGAAGCTGTTTTGTTTGATGTTCCAGTTATCATTTCTAAGCAATCAGGAGTGGCAGAGGTCTTGTCTCATTCACTCAAAGTTAATTTTTGGGATACTGATGAACTTGCAAATAAGATTTGCGGCGTGATTAGATATCCTGCGTTAAAGAAAGAGCTTTATATTCAGGCAGCTAAAGAGCTAAAAAATATACAGTGGGAGAATTCTGCAAAGCAAGTCGTAGAGCTATATAGCTCATTATTATAAACCAAGGAGATCAATCTAATGCCCAGTATCTGTTTTTATTTTCAAGTTCATCAACCCAAGCGTTTACGCAACTATACTATTTTTGATATTGGCAACTCTCATCTTTATGAAGATGATGAAGCTAATTCAACAATCATGAGAAAAGTGGCGGAGAAGTGCTACCTACCAACAAATGAATTGATGCTCAGCCTGATCAAGCGCCATCAAGGCAGATTTCGTATCTCATACTCTATAACGGGTGTTGCAATTGAACAGATGAAAAGATATAGTCCTGAAACACTCGATTCTTTTAAGCGACTGGTTGATACTGGCTGTGTTGAATTAATATCAGAGACCTATTATCACAGTTTGGCTTATCTCTATTCAAAAGAGGAGTTTATAAAACAAGTTGAACAACATAGAGAATTGATTTTTCAGGAATTTGGTCAACGTCCTACGACTTTTAGAAATACCGAGTTGATCTACAATAATGATCTTGCCAGGACAGTTGAGGAGCTGGGCTATAAAACAATACTTGCTGAGGGTGCCGATAAAATACTGGATTGGCGTAATGCCAATTTCGTCTATCATCCACCAAATTCTGAGATTAAAGTCTTATTAAGGAACTATAGTCTTGCAGACGATATTGCTTTTAGGTTTTCAAACAGAGCTTGGGAAGAACACCCTCTTACGGCGCCCAAATTCTCTAATTGGGTACATCAATTTGATGGTAAGGCTAATACAATTAACCTATTTATGGATTATGAGACTTTTGGTGAACATCAGTGGTCTGATACGGGTATATTTAATTTCATGGAGGTCTTACCAGATTATATTTTTAAACATCCAGAATTTAAATTCAGCACACCTTCAGAAGTATCTAATGAATATGCAGGTTTGGCGACTTTAGATGTTCCAGATTTTATGTCATGGGCGGATATGGAAAGAGATTTGTCGGCATGGAAAGGCAATCACTTGCAAGAGGATGCGCTTGATGCAGTTTTTAGTTTGAAAGATCAGGTCTATCAAACAGGTAATAAGGATTTATTAAATACCTGGAGATCTTTACAAACATCTGACCATTTTTATTATATGTGTACTAAGTGGTTCTCTGACGGTGATGTGCATAAGTATTTTAATCCTTATGAAAGCCCATACGAAGCTTATATAAATTATCAAAATGTTTTGAGAGATTTTGAGGCAACTCTAGTAGAAGAAACAACGAGAACAAATCATGAAGTACGTATTTGAAATAAGTTGGGAAGTTTGCAATAAAGTTGGAGGCATTCATACTGTTATATCAACCAAGGTTGAAGAAGCATTAAAGGAGTATGGTGAGGCTTATTTCACTCTAGGTCCAGACTTGGGACAAACTCATGAATTCCTTGAAGTTGATATGGAAGCTGATGAGCAAAAATATCTCAAAGAGATCAAGGCTATCTTAGATGGTGCCGGGATCAAAACAAGAATCGGTAGATGGGATGTGGCTGGTAAGCCGCCGCTAATTTTGATTGGTGGTTTTATTGAGAGATTTAATATAGACAAGCTGCTTTATTCTGGTTGGCAGCATTATGGAGTAGATTCTTATGAAGGTGGTTGGGATTATATCGAACCCGTACTTTTTTCTTCTTCCTGCGGTGAAGCGATTGAACTTATAGTTAAAAACAAACTTGATGAGCATAGGGATCAAGCAGTTGCACATTTCCATGAGTGGATTTGCGGGGCAGGGATACTTTATTTAGACAGGAACATGCCTAATATCGGCACTATTTTTACTACTCATGCAACAGTCTTGGGTAGAGCGATAGCACATACTAATCCTTTTTATTACCATGAAATGGAACTCTCTCAAAATGTTCATCAGAAGGCACATGAACGTGGAGTCAAAAGTAAACACTCACTTGAAGCAGCAGCAGCCAAGACGGCTGATTGTTTTACAACTGTTAGTGAATTCACCAGTAGGGAGGCTTTCTTAGTCTTGGATCAAAAACCAGATATGGTTGTTTATAATGGTTTGAACTTTAAGGATCTACCCAAGTACGATAAAAAAACCATTGCTGCAAATAGAACAAAGATATTAGAGACTTGTTCTGCATTTTTGGAAGAGCAATTGCCAGGCAATACGCAGATTTGGTTAAGCTCAGGACGTTATGAATATAGAAATAAGGGCTATGACCTTATTCTAGAGGCACTCGCTGACATTAAAAAAAGAAAGGGAAATGATATTCCTCCGGTATTAGTATTGTTTACTGTTGCTGCTGATCACGGCAAAGCTAATGTTAATGAATGGAATAGACCTGAAGACTCTTCGAAAAGTGCGATAGCGCTTAATTCAGTTTATCAACCAGAGCATGACGCTATCATTAATACTTGCAAGCGATTGAGTTTGGATGAAAAGGCTTCGCCTGTCAAGGTTGTTTTTTCAACCTTGTATTTCGATGGTGATGACGGTATCTTGAATATTCCTTACAATGATATTTTACAATGCGTAGATCTTAGTTTATTTCCGTCATTCTATGAACCATGGGGTTATACACCACTTGAAAGCATTGCGATGGGTGTGCCTACGGTAACTTCTGATCTGTCTGGCTTTGGACATTGGATAGAGACCTTGGATGACGACTGGGATACACTTGTTAAAGTGGTACATCGCAGAAATAGAGCTGATGAAGAAGCTATTTCTTTGTTGTCTGAGATCTTAGAAAAGGCATTATTTACAGGACTCGGAGATAAAGCCAAGCTCCTGAAGAAAGCCAAGCAACTTGCTGAAATTATTGACTGGAGTGAGATCTATCACAATTATGTGTCAGCTTATGATATTGCACTGGCAAAAGGACATCATAGATCATTAGCTTGTAAGGATCAGCATTTGATGAATAATAATCCTCTTAAGGATGGTTATTGTACATTAGGATCCAATAATCCCTCATTACATTGTTTGGAACTCAAAATTGATTTACCTGTGCAGCTTGCAGGTTTAAATTCAATAGTTCAGAATCTTTGGTGGTCATGGAATGACGAAGCGAAGGCAATGTTTAAATCTATTAGCCCCAATCTTTGGAATTATTTTGATCATAATCCAGTAAAACTACTTAAAAGCGTGCCTTATGCTGAGTTAGATGAGTTGCAATCCAATGAAGAATTTATGCTTCAGTATCAGGCTGTTCATAAACAGTTTAAAGATTATATGGGCACAGTTTTTGTTCATGAATTAGTCGATAGATCTAAACCAGTAATTAGTTATTTCTCTATGGAGTATGGCATACATGAATGCTTGCCTATTTATTCTGGTGGCTTGGGTATTTTATCAGGTGATCACATCAAAGCTGCTTCTGATATGGCTTTGAATATGGTTGGTATTGGTCTTTTTTATAACAATGGTTATTATATACAGGAGATTAATGGAGAGGGCAGACAAATTGAACATTATCCTCATTTGGATTGGAGTACTTTACCTCTTAAATTATTGCTTAATCAATTTGGAGAACCTGTTAAAATACCGGTTGAATTCCCCGGAAGAAAAGTATGGGCAAGGGTGATAGTTGCTCATGTTGGTAGAGTTCCACTTTTCTTGTTTGATACTGATATCGACGACAACTCGCAGAAGGATCGAGCAATAAGTTCTAAGCTTTATACAAGTGATCGTGAACAGAGGATTCAGCAGGAGATGCTTGTTGGCATCGCTGGAATTAGGTTACTGAAGGATGTGCTTAATATCGACTCTGCCGTATATCATTTAAATGAAGGGCATTGTGCTTTTATGTCAGTGGAACTTATTCGTAGATTGACTCAACAGGGTTATTCTTTGGATACTGCAATTGAAGCAATTAAAACTAATACTATGTTTACCACACACACGCCTGTACCTGCTGGTAATGAAGCGTTTGACGTGAGTTTAATTAGAGATGCCTTTAGTGATTTCTTTAATACCATGCAAGTATCTCTTGATAAATTTATTGAGTTAGGTTTGTCAGAGCCTGGTTCTCAAGAATTTTCAATGACAATATTGGCGCTGAGAATTTCTGTAATGGCAAATGCCGTATCTGCGTTGCATGGAGAAGTTAGTCGTGATATGTGGAAACACGTAGTAGCTCGTGAAGATTTTATTCAACATGTGACAAATGGAGTACATCTGGATACTTGGATGGGTAAGGAGATTGAGGGATTATTTTTGGATCCCAATTTCACTGAATTACCGAATGAAGTTGTATGGAAAAAACATCAAAGTCAAAAACAAACCTTTATTGATGAGCTTAAAATTAAGATACTTGATGAATATACCAGAAAAGGTATAGGGATGAATGTGATCAAAACTATCACGGACAAACTTTCTACAGATACTTTACTTATTGGTTTTGCAAGAAGATTTGCTTCTTATAAAAGAGCAGATTTGCTTTTAGCAGACAAGGATAGACTTAGAAAGATACTTAATAGTAGTGATAAACCAGCTACCATTGTCTTTGCTGGCAAGGCACATCCCGCTGATGGTGTTGGCAAAGATTTGATACACGATATTTATCAAACGATGCTTGAAGAAGAATTCTCTGGTCGAATTATTCTTTTGGAAAATTATAATATGTATTGGGGTGCTCTTATGACTCAAGGCGTTGATTTGTGGCTCAATACACCTATTCTAGGTAAAGAAGCTTGTGGTACCAGTGGAATGAAAGCTGCGATGAATGGAGTCTTAAACTTCTCTTTGCCAGATGGTTGGTGGTACGAAGGGCAAGATCCCAAAGCTGGCTTCACCATTACTCCTATTGAATCAGAGAATCTTGGAGAGATGAATCAAAAAGAATCTAGTGAGATTTATGATATTTTAGAAAGAGATATCCTGCCGCTTTATTATGGTCAGGATGGAAATGGCATACCAAACGATTGGGTTAAAATGATGAAAGCCTCTATTGCTAGGTATGGTGTTGAGTTTGCTGCTAAGCGAATGCTAGAAGACTATAATGGAAAAATGTATAAGAGAATAATAGGATCTCGTAATTTGGTTACTTATTAGACCTTTTTCAAAGCCGAAGGATTAGCATTCTTGGTGTATCCTTATTTTTGAAATGCTAATTAAGCAAAATTGTGGATTAGTTTTAATTTTACTGATCTTACGAGTAGTAGGTAGCCGCGTAGATGCTTTTGAATTATCTTGGTCTAAGAACAAGTCTGATTATTTCAAACTAGCACTCCCTCTGAATTATTCACTGAACCAAGATTGTTTTGTACTTTATTACCCTGATAGGATTGCTGAATCTGATTATAGTGATTATCGTTGTGGTAAGTTGAGCTTTGACAATAAGAGGGCTACTGTCTTTGCTGCAGAAACAGGTGCAACGGGTCAAGCTATTGAGGTTTTGTCGGCAGCAGACGGTCTTGTCACCGACATCGTACTAGCAGAGGCTAAATCAGGACGAAACTAATGAATTTGAAAAGCAATAGATCTATTTGATATTGTTCAATCAATTTGTTCATGGATTTAATAGTATAGCTATTTACAATTGGTCCTGATGGATATTTTTTATGATTAACCCACCTTTTGACTGTATTAGTTAGTAATATTAGTTATTGTTGTGAGTAGATTTCGCTTAAGCGATTGATACAATTTCAGGAAGATAATTTTCAATGGAAACAAATGAAATATTTAACTCAATAGGCTTAATACTTTTGGCTGCAATGTTAGCTCAGTGGATAGCGTGGTCTGTTAGAATTCCATCGATTGTTCTACTGATATTCTTTGGGCTACTCATGGGTCCTATTTTACATTTGATAGATCCGCATGTGATTTGTGGACCGCTATTCCATATCATTATAGAATTTGCAGTCGTCATACTGCTTTTTGAAGGGGGATTGAATCTGCGGCTTAAAGATCTTAAGTTAATTAGCTTTGGAGTCAAAAGACTGATTACACTTGGAATCGTGATCAATGGAATCATAACAACTTGTGCAGCTCATTATATTGCAGGCTTGAGCTGGCAGATAAGTTCCATTATCGGTTCGATTTTAGTAGTTACAGGACCTACGGTAATAATACCTGCGCTCAGGCAAGCGAATCTACCCAAAAAATTGAATCAATATCTCAAGTGGGAAGCAATTATTAATGACCCTTTAGGAGTTTTAATTACAGCTATCGTTTATCAATATATAACCTATAATGGATCACTATCTGCTTTAGATGTGATTTTGATAGCTTTTGCTAAAGCAATACTCTTTGCAATATTCATCACCTTCGTTCTTGGCATTGGAATGAAATACATTTTTGAGAAAACCAGATTCCCAGATTTTTTTAAAACACCAGCGGTCTTAGCTACGATATTACTAATATTTATAATTTCAAAACAGGTTCAAGATGGGTCTGGACTTTTGGCTGTAACCTTGCTTGGTATGTATTTTGCGAATAATGAAATGTTAGTTCTGTCAGATTTGAAAAAGTTCAAAGAGTCCATTAGTATTTTCTCTGTCTCTTTGGTTTTCATTCTGCTTTCAGCCAGTATCGATTTCAATATTTTACAAATGCTTAGTTTGAGACATATCGCTTTTATTCTTTTAGTTGTTTTTGTTATAAGATTGGTTTCTATAATGCTTGCTACTTTCGGAAGCGACATGAAGTTTGAAGAAAGATTGTTGATAGGTTGGTTTGGACCTCGTGGTATTGTTGCTGCCTCCGTTGCCGGTATTATTGGTCTGAGGCTTGAAATACTAGACTTTGCTGATGCTGGTTTTATACTGCCTATTATTTTTTCTGTAGTTTGTCTTACCGTATTAATTCATGGGCTTAGTTTAGATTATGTATCTAAGTTACTGAAAGTAAGGATCAAGAGCGGTAAAGGCATAGTGATCTCAGGAGCATCGCCCTGGACGACAGATCTGGCTCTTAGCTTTCAAGAAATCAATATTCCGGTTTTGATTGTCGATTCTACTTGGTATAAATTAAAAAGACCTCGGCAAAATGGAATCAATACGCATTATGGTGAGATTATTGTTGATATAGAAAATGGTCAGCTTGATCTCACAGAGTATAGTTATTTACTTGCTGCAACTGACAGCAATTCTTACAATGCACTTGTTTGCAACTCATTAGCTGAAGATTTTGGGCGTAACAGCACTTACCAACTCCCATTAGACGAAGCCAACTTCGGTAATTTGGATGAATTACCCAAATCTCAAGGAGGTCTAACCTTGAAAGATGAATTAGTATTTGATAATTTAAAGCAAAAATTATACTTCGGCTGGCAATTCAAACACACTACTTTGACTGAAGAATATAACTATGAGAAATTCAAGAATAGTTTTGAGAATTATGACGCTATTCACATAATGACTATCCACAAGGATCAGAGTATCGATTTTGTCACAAATGCTACTAAGAATCAATTCAAAGCTGGTGATACAATAATTAGCTTCACCAATAAATCTAAATAACAAATTGACCAGGTGAGGTCGTTAAAATGACACTCCGCCTAGAAATCGGAGGTCCTGCGGACCTATCACCCGACATGCTTAGTATTAAAAGACAAGGGATTTTTCACAACCGTGATATTCGTCTTTGCTCAGAATAAGGTGATTTTAGCACTCCGAATAAAAGAATCAAACCCACTTGCTTATGCCATAATCACTACACCAGTGACTGATTAAGTAACACACAAAGGGTTTATATACATGCAAAGAATAAAGTTCACTCTAGTGACTACTACCATCATAGTTTTGATTTTGATGGGGACTTTGATATATTTCCTTGCGAGTAATCTGGGACAGGGCAAAAATCTAGTTACTCACACTATCTCAAAAAATATTAATCTAAGACTTGATTTTGATTCAGTACAAATCGACTGGTTTAAGTTAATTCAAATCAGACCAGCTATTAGTATTAAGAATCTTCTCATAGCTAATCCTCCTGGCTATAACAATATAAATTTCTTAGAAGCTAAAGAACTTCACGCTGAATTATCCTTAGCAAGAGTTCGCAAAACAAGAATTGACCACATTGCAGATAGTTTTGATGAATATTCAAAAGCAAAAATCAAGAAGGCTAAATTAATCAAACTAATGTTGCGAAACATGAATGATTATATTTCTGTTTGTCAGATTGGCATTACTGTCGCCAGTCTGGCATTAGGTGTAGTGGCTGAATCAAGTTTAGTCAAGCTGATTGAGCCTATGATCCATCAATTGAACTTAAATATCAATCCACATTCAATTGCAATAGTAATAGCGATTACGGTTGTAACTATTATTCATGTGATTTTAGGTGAAGTAGTACCTAAAAATATAGCGATTATCAATCCAGAGATGGTTATATTCAAACTGGCTTCTTTTCTGAATTTGCTACATATACTTTTGAAGTATCCAGTTAAAGCATTAAACTTTTGCTCAACTATTTGTTTGCAAATTTTGGGTATCAAAATTAATTTCGAAGATGACATTCATACTGAAGATGAACTAAAAATGATTATCAATAGCTCACTGGATAAGGGGGTGCTTAAAGAACAAGAAGAAAAGTTAATGCAAAATATTTTCAACTTTAGCGATACCATTGCTAGAAATATTATGGTTCCTAGATCTGAGATTATATACCTCAATGCTTCTATGACTGTAACGACTGCTATTGACCTTATTGAAAACGATACGCATTCAAGGTATCCAGTTTATGAATCTGATCATGACAATATTATTGGCTTTGTAAATATAAAAGCTTTACTTATCGCTTTGAAAAATAATCAAGGGACTCAAGAAATAAAAGCTCATGTCCTGAGGGTACTTAAGGTAACGGATGGGATTTACATTATGGACTTAATTCAATTAATGCAAAAAGATAAACTGAGTATTGCAATCTTAATTGATGAATTCGGTGGAATTTCTGGGATGCTGACAATAGAAGATATTGTAGAAGAAGTATTTGGGGAGATAGAAGATGAGGGTGAGGTAAGCAAAGTGAGTTACAAGAAAATCTCTGATAATACATATCTTGTTAATGGATTAATGACAATCAAAGAAGTCAATGAGCTATTGGATAGTAATATTGCTTCAAAGCAATATGAAACTATAGGTGGCTATATATTTGGTCTATTTGGCTCAGAGCCAAAGCTTAATGACAATATCAATAAGTCAAATCTAAGTTTCTCAATCGAGAAGATTGGTCACAATAGAATTAAGCAATTGAAAATCACTAAATTGCAAGAAAAGGTGAAGCTATAGATGAATGAATTTATTATCGATGGAGAGAAAATTGAAACTGGGCACAGAAGAAAGCTCGATATAAAGATAGCCAAATTATACGATTACACCGATATGACGCTGACAGTAGAGGTTATTCGCGGCGAGCAAGACGGACCAACTATGTTTGTTTCGGCTGCAATGCATGGAGATGAAATTAATGGAGTTGAGGTCTGCCGTAGGTTATTGATGCACAAAGTCCTCAAAAAGCTCAAAGGCACTTTGATTGTAGTTCCTATCGTCAATATCTTTGGATACAATAGTAAGTCACGCTATTTACCCGATAGGCGAGATTTAAATAGATCTTTTCCTGGCTCTGCTTCGGGATCATTGGCTGGCCGCCTTGCCAATGTTTTTCTGAAAGAAATAGTTGACAAATGTACTCATGGTATCGACCTACATACAGGCGCTATTTACCGGAGCAACTTAGCTCAGATCAGGGCGTCATTGCATGTCCCTGAAACACAAAGGCTTGCTAAGGCATTTGGTAGCCCCGTGATACTGAATTCAAAAATAAGAGAAGGTTCTTTGCGATCAATGGTTGTCAGTAAAAATATCAGGTTCTTAGTTTTTGAAGGGGGTGAAGCTTTACGATTTGATGAGAAAGTCATTAATTCAGGTTTATACGGAGTACTTTCAGTAATGAAAGAAATTGGCATGCTAGAGGAGTTACCTTTTAAGCAAAGAAAGAAAAAAGAAGTCTACACTGCAAAGTCAAGTTATTGGGCA
>JABHOV010000050.1 GCA_018695135.1 Candidatus Melainabacteria bacterium
AGAACATGTTGCCATGGTCTTGTTGCAAAAGGATTTCTAATTTCAATAGCCTTGTTTGCCTTAAGAGCTTTGATACAATCTGGAATCAATCTATCTTCTGACCAGTCGCCGCCGCCGATAACATTCCCCGCTCTCACGCTAGCAATTGCCACGGAGTGCTTAGTGCAATGATCTTGAGGGTTGAAAAACGAATTGCGATATGAACTTGTAACCAGCTCTGCAGCTGCTTTACTAGAGCTATATGGATCATAACCACCAAGAGCATCATCTTCTCTAAATGCTTGACCGTAGTCTTGATTTTCATATACTTTGTCTGTTGTGATATTGATCACCGTGCGCACCGAGTCACAATGACGAACTGCTTCAAGGAGGTTGACTGTACCCATGACATTAACTTCATAAGTCTCTCGAGGATCTTTATAAGATCTTCTTACTAGTGGTTGAGCTGCCATGTGAAAAATAATCTCCGGTTGCTCAGCTTGAATAACTTGATTGAGCTTGGCATAGTCTCGAATATCGGCGATATGATGTTTAATTTTTTTCTCAAGCCCGAGCGCCGTGAATAAATCAGGTTCTGTATTTGGCTTGAGCGAGTAGCCAATCACTTGTGCGCCAATCTCGGTTAGCCACAGCGTTAGCCAAGAGCCTTTAAAGCCAGTGTGACCAGTGATTAAAATCTTTTTGTCTTTGAAAAAATTAAACTGCATCTTAAGAATTTTTGTTTTTGATTTGATTGAGGGGATCTTTACAGATAAACATAGCTTTGGTCTTTGCTCTCAGTGAGTTTCTAAGCCAAGGAGGGTTTCCATCCTTGCAAAGATCTTCAAGTTTGATTTTATCTCTTAGTGTATCCATTGGTTGCCAGAAGCCTTCATGTTTGAAGGCTTGTAGTTGAGATTCTTGAGCTAGTTTTTCAAGAGCTTCTCTTTCCCAGATGCAATTCTCGCCTTCTCCGATATAATCAATTACTTTTGGGTTGAGTATAAAAAATCCACCGTTGATGTAGCTACCATCGCCTTTGGGCTTTTCTTGAAAGCTAGCGACTTTGCCGTTTGCTCCAAACTCTAAAGCGCCAAAACGTCCTGCTGGAGCGACGGCTGTAAGGGTTGCTAACTTACCATGTGCCTGGTGAAACTTGATTGACTCAGCAATATCAACATCAGAAAGTCCATCACCATAAGTGAGACAAAAATCTTCATCTCCTAAATATGGAGTAAGTTTTTTAAGTCTGCTGCCGGTCATCGTTTCTTCACCGGTATCAACTACTGTGACTTTCCATGGTTCACATTGATGATTGTGGATAATTAAGTCGTTGTTTTTAAGATCAAAAGTAACATCTGATCTGTGCATAAAATAATTTGCAAAGTATTCTTTGATCATATAGCCCTTATAACCAGCACAAATGATAAATTCATTGATTCCATAATTAGAATAGATTTTCATTACATGCCAAAGAATTGGCTTACCACCAATTTCAACCATTGGCTTGGGCCTTGAAATTGTTTCTTCAGATATGCGAGTACCAAGCCCGCCAGCTAGAATTACTGCTTTCATATATAGAGTAGACCCGCAACTGGATTGTCTTTGGCTCAATCTTTGGTATTAAATTAGGTTATTTGGGCTAGATTCTCTAATCTAATTGAGAGTCTTTGCCTTAGGTTGCTTCGTCGCCTTCGGCTTCTGGCAATGACGATTCTTCTAGGTTTTAATAAATCTCTCAGTCGTAAAGTACGACGACAGACCACAAACCAAAACACCAGTCAGTGAAAGGATTATATAAATTACCCCAAGGTCAGCACCAGAATCAAAATTGAAGGTCACTGGCATAATGGTCTTGAATGAGCTTTGAAATGAGTTCCATACTACTTTTTGTAAAACAAAGAGCGGCGCAATTGCCAGCAATGAAGCTGCTAGCCCGTAAAAGATACCATGGAAAATAAATGGACCACGAATAAACCAGTCATCAACACCAACAAGACGTAGAATCTCTATTTCAAGTGATCTGCTTTTGATTACTAGTTGGATAGTATTAGAAACAATAGTGATGGTACCAACAGCAAGTATCAAAGTGATTAAGACGCCAAATGAAAATAGAATATGGCGTACTCGTTCTAAGCCATTAAATAATTCAGGCGCGTAACTAATTTGCTCAATGCCTGGAAGTTTTTTGACTTCGGCAATTACTTTTTGTAGGTCTTCTGGGTGACGAATATTGACGTGAACAGTGTTGGGTAACGGGTTACCTGCTACATCACTAAACTGAAACTTGGTGCGGAAGCGTTCCCAGGCAACATCTTTTGTGATGATTTCTACTTTATCTACATTGGGATTTTTGCTGATTTCAGTTGCAATTTCTTGAGGTCCAGCTGAATCTAGTAAGTAGATAGAGAATTCAAGTTGGGTATCTAAGTTTTGAGATATTTGTTTAATTGAAGAATTCAGTTGCAGTACACCGCCAAATAGGGCAAGGGCAACAGCCAAGATGCTTACTACGACTAGGTTTGAGACTCCACCTGTTCTGATGCTATTTATCGCTTCTTGAAGCGTTCTCCAGACTATTCTTAGTTCTTTCATCTTCTTAGTTGTGCAAAATTGTGGTTATTGGTTGTCGGTCCAATGTCACTAACGACCTGACCTTTATCCAGAGTTATGGTTCTTTTGCCAAAACTTTCTACTATATGTTGATTGTGAGTGCTCACTAGTACTGTGGTGCCGCGCTCAGCGATTCTTGAAAGCAAATTGAAAATCTCTAGGCTGGTTGCCGGATCCAAGTTACCTGTTGGCTCGTCTGCAATAACTAATGGCGGTCCCTGGACAATTGCTCTTGCGATACCGACACGTTGCTGTTCACCACCGGAAAGTTCACTAGGTAAATTAAAAGCTCTTTCTAATAAACCAACTAGTTTAAGAGCACCAGAAACACGTTTTTGGATTTCATATTCTTCAGCACCGAGCCCCCTCAGGGCGTAGGCGACATTTTCAAACGCTGATTTGTTTGGTAGTAATTTAAAATCTTGAAAGACGATTCCCATTCTTCTTCTTAAGTAAGGGATTTTGGCATCGGATAAAGAACTAACATCGATATTGCCAATTATTATATTGCCGGAGCTTGGTCTTTCTTCACGATAAAGGAGTTTCATTAATGTGGATTTGCCAGCACCACTGGAACCAACCAATAGAGCCATTTCGCCAGATTTAATATCTAGGTTGATGTCATCAAGAGCCTTGATTTTGCCGTATTGTTTGGTAACATTCTTTAACTTGATCATGAATGAGATCTTATTATAACCTAAAGAACTTGCTGAAAAACGCTATTTAAACTTAGTTTTTACAACCATAAACAATATAATTGCACTAATAAAGCTAACTATCGTTGTTGATATTGCTATACCGTTAAGTCCTAGTCTTTCAACGAGCAAGAAGTTTAGTATTACTTTGATTGCGATGCTAATAAGCATCACCAAGAATGGGCTGCGCGAATCACCGAAGCAATAACAAGTTCTGGCAAAACTATCTTTGATTACATAAGGAATAATTGAAATACAAAGATAGAAAAATAGCGAACTGACCATTGCTGTTGAATGAGTATTAAACTCTCCTCTTTCAAAGAGTAAGCGAATAATTTGTTCGGACCAAAACATTCCAACGAGGCTTGCCGGAATACAAAGCAAAGTGAGTATGCCAATTGCTTTTTTGAGTAGACGTTTAATTTCATCTAATTTAATTTCTTTAACTAGTTCTGTAATGCGCGGGAAAAGTGGAACTAGAAATGCAGTAAGTAAAACACCCAATGGTAATTGAATTAGCCGATTGGCTAAAATTAAAGCAGTCCAGCTACCTTCTTCAAGACCTTTGCAAAAGAAACTATCAATGAAAACCATTGCTTGAGCGAGTCCTGTGCTAAACAATGCTGGCACAAGGATCTTACTATAATGATTATTTTTGGGTTCTGGTTCTTGATCTTTGTGTTCTAATAATTTCGATCTAACTTTAATTAAACCTGGTATCTGGAAACCGAATGAAAGTATGCCACCAAGGCTAGTACCAATTGCAAGGGCAATGCCGTTTGCAATATCGCCCATCAACAGTACTGTTGTAATTAATGCAACATTGACGACGGCTGGAGCAAGTGAGGGTTCGACATAGCGCTTGTAGCAATTGAGTATGGCAAAGACTATGCCAATTGGACCGCAAAGGACTATCAAAGGTAATAAAATATCGAGATTGAGCTGAGTGATTTGCATGTACTCCAGCTTGTCTTCATCAATAAAGAACTTAAGTAAAAAATCCTTATATAAGAAGAGCGTAAATGCAATGGCAGTAAGTGCCAGAGTGGTTTTGAGGATGATGTTTTTAATAAAGTACCAGGTTGCTTTATTTTGTTTGAGCTTTGGTAAGGTTGCAACGACAGAACTATAAAAGGGCCCACCAATGGTTCCAAAAATAATAAAGAAATTGCCGGTGAATAGATAAGCGAGGTTGAAGGCATCAGCCATCATCGAGGTACCAAAATAATTTGCGATTACTAAGTCTCTTGCTAGTCCGAGTAATTTACTAAGGACTGTGAGAATCGCAACTAAAGTGGCAATCTTAAACATGTTTTGCTTTAGACACTCGCTTTCTTCAACTCTTCAGCAAAGCTTGGATGAGGCTTTTCGGCTTCTTCAGTCGTGCTGCTGCTATAACCATCTAAGCAAGCTAGTCCCGGAAGGGTTTTGCCTTCAAGGAATTCAAGAGAGGCGCCACCGCCGGTACTGATGTGGGTAAGTTGGTTTTTGCTAATACCAAATTTTTCAAGTGCAGCAACTGAGTCACCACCACCAACGATAGTGGTACCGCCTTTGCTAGTTAGTTCAACTAAGGCAAGAGCCACTGCTTTAGTTCCGTTTTCTAGCACATCATATTCAAAGACGCCCATCGGTCCATTCCAAAGTATCGTTTTGGATTGAGTTATGATTTTGACAAACTGTTTTACTGACTCTGGTCCAATGTCCATGCCCTGTCTATCCTGAGGGATTTGATTAGAAGCACAAGTTTCAGTTTCAATTTTGTCACTAGTTTGATGTTTTTCAAATATATTTTCGTTACTAGTTGTTTTATTGTCTGTTGGTAAGATGATTGCAGTATTAAACTGATCAGCGAGACTTAATATCTCCCTTGCTGTATCAAGGTGATCATCTTCACAAATGCTTTGTCCTATTTGTCCGCCTTGTGCTTTGAGAAAAGTAAAAGCCATACCGCCACCAATGATGATGGTGTCTACTTTAGGTACAAGTTTCTTGAGTACCGAGATCTTAGAACTAACTTTGGCACCACCAATGATTGCAGTAAAGGGTCTTTCTGGATGGTTTAATTTAGAACCGAGCATCTCGACTTCTTTGTGCATTAAGAGTCCAGCGACGGCAGGACTCAGATAGCTGGAAACAGCTTGAGTACTAGCATGGGCTCGATGAGCGGCTCCAAAAGCATCATTGACATAAAGATCAGCTAGTTCAGAAAGCTCTTTGGCAAAATCTACATCGTTGGCTTCTTCGCCGGGATAAAAACGAATGTTCTCTAATAAGGCGACATCTGCATCCTTCATGGCTTTAGTTTTAGCGACAAGTTCTGCTCCAGTCGCTGTGTCAAATTTAATTACCGCTTTGCCGAGTAATTCAGAGAGCCTTGTTGCAACAGGATTGAGCCTGAGCGCTTCAACTACTTGTCCTTTGGGTCTACCGAGGTGCGAAACCAGGATTATTTTAGCGTTGTTTGCCATTAGGTATTTAATGCTAGGTAGAGCAGCGACAATTCGACTGTCATCTGTAATCACTCCGTCTCGAAGTGGGACATTGAAATCCACTCTGACTAATACTCTTTTGGAGCCTAGTTCTTTTTTGTCTAAGTCTTTGATTGTTTTTACCATTGTTTTAAAGATCTTCTATCCAGTCTACTGTGCCCACAGACAGCTTTTGCAATATCACTGGGAATTCTAAGCCTTCAAGGCTTGCTTTGTCTTCAGGTAGCTTAAGACCAATTTGGTTCTCAATTACGTTTTGTTTTTTGTCTAAATAAAGTAGTCTTGGGAAAGATGACATTGATAATTCATCATGGAATTTATTAGTATAATCGTAAATCCATTCTGCTTTGATATTGTTGTTTTTCTTGAATTTAGCTTTGAATTCTTCAGCGTTGGCATGAGCGCCATCAAGAGCGATAATGAGTTGAGGCTTTGCTTTTGTTTTTTGACTGTTCATGATTGCCAGTAGTGATTCACAGAACACACAGCCAGGTTTGACCAAAATTATCATTGAGCTTTTGTCATTGATTATTGAACTTAGATTTACAACTTTAAGTTTACTATTTTTCACTTTGATTTTTGCAAGGGTTTCAGTTAAGTTGTCGCCAACTTTGATTTCTATCGGTTCAGACGGTAGCTCTGTTTTAACAGCTTCAGCTTCTTGAATTGGGTTTTCGGCTTTGAGCTCCGAGCGGTTGCAGGCTTGTAAAAAGACAAAGACCATGGCTACAAAAACTAATCTAATTTTGTTCATGCTTTTTATTATATAATAGAAGGAAGGAGATCTTTCAGAATGCCTTATTTTACTGCTTATAGTTTATTGCTCTTATTAATTGTAAACAGCTCTTATTTGAGTTATAAGTACATCAATTTCTATTTTGGTGGGAATTTACTCGATCATCTCAATTGTACAGACGGTTGCGATTCTGTGATGATGTCACAGTATGCGATGCTCTTTGGAATCCCAGTCCCTGTTTATGGTTTAGCTTTTTTTATAGCTTTGACTATCGCTTTTGTGTTGTTTCAAAAAGGAATTCTTCAGCATATTGTCATTGACTTTGCTGTTATAGCTGGTCTCTTAGCTGCCTCTGTCTTCCTTTATATACTTTATTTTCAGCTACACATGATCTGCAAGTTTTGCTTGATTTCCCATATACTTACGGCTCTTTTTGCTGTTAATTATTTTGGGACGATTCGTAAGAGATACTCTAATTAAGTAGTGATTCAATTTTTTTGGTCAGTATCGCTGGTGCAATAGCGCCGAGTTTCTCTTCTAGCAGCTCGCCTTTACTGTTATAAAATAAGGTATCTGGCACTCCGCCCTGCTTGGTTCTATATTGCTTAGCTAGTTCCCCGCCACGCTTAGTGTCAATGTCGATATAGAAAAAATTAATTTCTTGTTTATATTTCTCCTGAAGACTTCTAAATGTCGGAAACATCTTCTTGCAATAGCCGCACCAATTTGCATAAAACATAATTACAGAAGGTTTTTCCTCACTAGTTATTCTTGCGTTAACATCTATTTTTACGGTCTCTGAGCTCTTTACACTGTTGTTACAACCAAAAAGCACCGCAAATAAACATAGTAAGACAAAATATCTCATCTTTAGAATTCTATCATTGATTACCGAGTCGGAATCTGTCAATACGGGGCGTTACGCTATCAACACCGGGTGTTAACAACGTAACGCTGCGTTACGCCGTTACGACCCGGTGTTGATAGCGTTATAATAAGCAGGATGCAAGTAACAGTAACAGACAAAGACGAAAATAATATCGCAACCATCAGTTTTGAAACTGAAGCCGGTATTGCCAAAGATGCTTATAGCAAAACCCTCAAGGGTTTAGCCAAGGATTTAACTATCAAGGGTTTCCGCAAAGGTAAAGCACCGACTAAAGTAGTTGAAGACCATTTCGGTGCTGAGCGTGTCAGAGCTGAAACTGTGAACAATCAGTTTTTATCAAGCTTGTTTGACAAAGTATTTAAAGAACAAGATTTGAATGTGGTGAACATACCTCAAGTTAGCAAAGTGGAATTTGATAGCCCGGAGGCTGCAATTAAAGTAGAAGCCAAGATCGAACTTTTCCCTGAAGTCACAATGGCTGACTATGCCAAATTTAAACTAACTGTTGATGTACCAAAGATCGATATTGATGCTCAGTACGCTGACACCCTTAAGAGATTAACTAGCCAACAGGCGGCTTATACAGAGTCAGACAAAGCTATTGAAATAAGCGATGAAATTATTCTTGATTTTGATGGTTCTTTCAAAAATGATGCTGGTGAGTTTGAACCAAAAGATGGAATGAAAGCTGAAGGATTTCAAACAATTGTTGAGCCTGGTAGATTTATTGATAATTTTTTAGAACAAACAGTTGGCATGAAAGCTGGTGATGAAAAAGAAATCGATGTTAAATTCCCTGATCAATACCATGATCCGGAACTTGCAAGTAGAGATGCTAAATTCAAAGTCAAAATTCAAAAAGTATCCAAAGCCGCTGCTCCAGAAATGAATGACGATTTTGCAAAAAACTTTGGTATTGAAACCATGGATGAACTAAGTACCAAAATTACTGAAGAAGTAACCAAGCTCAGTGAGCAAACTCGCAAAGGGATTACTAGTGAAGCTATAATCACCGAATTGCACGCTCAATCTACAGTCAATATCTCTGAAGCGATGGTTTCTCGTGAGCTTGAAAATGATGTTGCGACTCTTCAATACCAAAACAAATGGGACGAAGAACAAGTCAAAGACTACCTAAGTTCTATGGACCGTGAAGCTGAGATGGCAAAAGCACGTGAAAAACTTGAAAAAAGTATTTTGATTACTACAATTATTCGTGAACAGAAAATGGAAGTTGGAGAAGACGAGATCAGAGCCGAGATCTCTAAATTAAACTTCCCTCCTGATATGGATAGTTCCAAAATTGATATGGAGGCTTTGGTGAATAGATTGAATTTAGATCTATTAACTCAAAAAGCTGTTGATTTATTGATTGAAGCTGCGGATATTCAATATAATGAAGTGGAAGGGCACATACACACTGCCGATTGCAACCACTAATTAGCCGGGCTCTGGACTTAATATGCTGCGTTATGCTTGTAACAAGAAGTCATCATTGGCGGCTCAGCCAACTCAGCCTTCTTGTTACTTCGCAAGCCTTGCCTCTTAAGCCCAGAGCACCAGCTAATATTAAACAGTATTAGTTTAATAGATTTGTTCTATAAATTAACCCTTACCAACAGCGTATCCGGAAGAACCCATTTCAAGTAATCCTTCTGGGTGGAGGATTCTCATATATTCATTTAAGTCGTCAATAATGTTTTGGAGTTTTTTGGTGTTAGTCTCGGCTTTCTCTCTTACTTCTAAAGAATTTGGATGTTGTTTTTTAATGCCTAAAATTTCTTGTTGGCTTTTTTTACAACTCGAGATACCATCCATAATCTCTTTTTGATTAATGGATATACCCTTTTGTATCTTTAATTGCTTTGTTATAGCAACGACTCTTTTCTTTTGTTTGTCATTAAGTGACATTAGTAATTTCCTTTATCTTTGAACCACTTATTATATACCCTATTTTCTACTAGATTTGCGAGGAGTTAGTTCTTGATAATGATGATTATACTTTGGCAAAGTCAAAGCTCTGTATGCCAAGTTGTGGACTTTTCGGCAAGCTTGCGATTGTGTTAGCTGTTATTGCTTCAATTGCTTTACCTGCTCCGACCTCGGAAGCCCTTGTTGGTGTTATTTGACTAACCTTGCTGGTTGGATCGATAGGTCCATTATTGATTGGTTTCGGTGACATTATGATATTCCTCCATATAGAAATACAAAGCTTGGAAAACCATTAGTTGACAAGAGAAAGATTAAAAATACTTAATCTTGATCAATTAGGCTTCTTCGCTGTTACATTAAGGAAGACTCCTTAATATTGTTTTACCCACGAGCTTACGCTCACATTCATATATAGCTAAAAAGAAGCATTATTTGATAAGCAAATCATAACTTATGCAGAGCTTGCTTCGGCTGAGTCTTATTCGTGTTTTTCGTTATACGTCATGTACATAAGGACGCTAACTACGCAGACCACTACTGTAAATGTACCTAAAATTGCAATTGCCATATATAGATCTTACCCTATTTCATTGCGGTTGCACTGAAAAATGCAAAGTCTCAACCCTTATCTGTCACGTGTGTCCCACGGACAGAACCTTTTTTCATGGACCCGACTAGAAAAACTTCGTTTTTCAGCGTGTCCTTAGCCAAAGATTAAAAATGACGGTCCCGGGTATCGTCTTTTTTTCAGAACAAGTCTAAGCTATACTTAACTTATGCAAATTATGATACGTCTTGTCTTGTTGCTGGTAATAAGCCTGTTAAACCCAGTTTCGATGCTATCCGCCAGTGAAGGTTTGGCTGATGTCAAAACCGAAATTCGTGAGCCCAGTAAAGAAGAAATTGATAGCTCCAAATCCACCAATGAGCCAGTTAAACCTGATGGACTTGAGGATTTTGCCGCTTCGCCGTTTAAATTACATAGCTCTACTGCTCAAATCCCAGTTGAAACCAGGCTCAGAATACGGGTTGAGACGCCTCTCGCTGCTGATGTCTCTAGTGTAGGAGATGATTTTCAAGCAAGAGTAATCAATGATTTTTATATTTCAGGTGATTTTCGTAAGCTGATAGTCCCCAAAGATAGTTGGATTCGAGGTAAGGTCAATTTTATTAAAAAACCAAGACTACTAAGTAGATCAGGCAAGCTTGGAATCAAGCTCGATACCCTACTTTCGCCACAAGGAGATTACGTGCCTTTGGATGCTGATTTGGTTTTTCAAACTGGCATCGTAAATGATGATGGTTTATTAGATCCACAAACTGGTTTTAGTGATAAAGCGATGAAGCCGACCCAAGCATTGCTTGAGTCTGGTACTGGTAAAGTGGTTTCTGTTGCGACACTTGGATTACCAGTGGTTGGAACCTTGCTTGGCGGCAGCGTTATGGCGCTATTCTCTCATGGTGATGATGCATCTGTTTACAAAGGACAAGAATTACAAATAGTACTTACTACTAATACGGATCTGTCTCTTTAAGCTAAATTTCCTGCAATTTAACC
>JABHOV010000093.1 GCA_018695135.1 Candidatus Melainabacteria bacterium
CGAGATCGTAATCGCCTCGCATTACAATCTGATCTAATGGGAGGAGCTGCTCTTGGTTTAATTAATCTCTTACTACTTAAAGGTGACCCACCTAATGAGCCGATCAAAGAAGAACAATGTTTTGATATTGGCACAGAAGAATTAATTACAATTATTGAAGGACTCAAACAAGGTAAAGATAGTGAAGGCAAAGAACTCAGACAAAGTCCACCAGATTTTTGCATGGCAGCTGCCGCCCACCCAGGCTTGCCCAATCTTGCATCGCAAAAAGAAACTATGTTGCGTCGCATGGATCTTGGCGTTGAATTTTTTCAAACACAAATCTGTTTTGAAAAAGACCAGATTAATAAATTCGTTGACTCAATAGGTGATGAGCTTGCCTCTAAAACCATACTAGGAATCACTCCTCTCAAATCACTTGGACAAGCCAATTTCATGAACAAAAATATTTTTGGTGTCACAGTCCCTGACAGCGACCTAGCAGCAATGGAGGCAGCAGGGGATGACGCTGCCAAGCGCGGACTTGAACTAGCCAAGGACTTAATTGACCACATCAAAACTACTCCACTTAAAGGAGTTCATGTCATGGCAATTGGACAAGAAGATATTTTAGACAAAATCATTTCAACAATAAGATGACTAAAGCACTACTAGAAGTCAAAAACCTCAGTAAGGCTTTCCCGGTCAAAAAAGATATTTGGGGCAGAACAACACTCTCACTCAAAGCAGTCAACAATATTAGTCTTGAGATTCAGCCCGGTGAATGTCTCACCATAGTAGGTGAATCCGGTTGCGGCAAATCAACCATGGCAAGATTGATACTCAAACTCATTGAAGCCGATCAAGGCGAAGTGGTTTTTGAGGGCGAGGATATTCTCAAACTCAAGCCAACAGAACTTAGAGCTAAACGCCAAGACATGCAAATGGTCTTCCAAAACCCTTTCAGTAGCCTGGATCCACGCTACAAGATAGCTGACACTATCGCAGAGCCACTCAAGATTCATCGCAAAATGAGCGACCAGGAAATTAAACAGCGCGTCCTTGAACTCGTCACTCTCGTTGAACTTGACGAAACTATTCTCAGTAAATATCCACACCAATGCTCCGGTGGACAAAATCAACGCGTCAGTATCGCAAGAGCCCTAGCACTCAACCCCAAGTTCATCATTGCCGATGAGGCGGTAAGTGCACTTGATGTTTCTATTCAATGGAAAGTCCTTGAATTATTCAAGAAGCTACAAAAAGATCTTGGAATTAGTTTTCTGTTTATCGCACACAATCTTGGTGTGGTGAAATATATCGCCGATAGAGTTGCAGTGATGTATCTTGGAGAGATCGTAGAACTTGCAAGTAAAGAAGATTTATTTTCTAAGCCGCTTCACCCCTACACCAAAGCTCTCTTGAACGCCGCTCCCATAGCGGATCCCAAGCAAAGAGATAGAGAACGGATTTTATTACACGGTGAAATACCAAAACCAACTGATATTCCTTCTGGTTGTCCTTTTCATACTAGATGTCCTATTGCTGAAGCCAAGTGTTCTGAGATTAAGCCTGAGCTGGAGTTTCATCAAGAAGGACATCAGGCAAGTTGTCTTTTGCTTTAACAGCTTCAACTAAATATTGCCAACTAGGATTTTTCTTGCTTGTGTAACTATTCAAACTTCTTGACACAGAATCCAAATCATTAATCACTAAACCCTTTTGATCTGCGTAAGCCGCTGCTTGAAAATGCCTGCGCTTAATCAATTCATCAACTAAACCCTTAAAACTATCTTGTTTTGCTGTTTCTATAATTCGATCAATCAAAGACTCAAAGATTACTCTTCTGTGACAATGTGCACTTAACAATGGCAAACAATCATTGAAATCATCTTTGCTTAGTAACAAGTCAGGAAATTTATCTAAGTTCTCATGAACCGACTCAAGTGAACCGCCTCTAGTAATCGCTTTATAGATACTACGCTGAGCATGTTCTTTTGCGACAAGCAAACTTGCTGCTTGATCTCTCGACTTTGCAGCATAGAGTCTCTTTTCTCTGTTGCTCCACGCCGCAGTTATTCTTGTTGGAATCCTCCGCAAAGCACTTGTTATTCTTCCTAACGAATTTGGTTTAAAATTTTCTGATTTAATAGCAAGCCTAGCCTCTTATCTATATCTATTGCCTCACAACAGACAGTAAAGCAAGATCTTATCCTGAACACAGGCAAGACAGTCTAAAATAAAACTATAAATGCACTCAACAGAAAGTCAAAACCCCCAATCCACTAATCTTGACCAGCTTACTAGTCTTGAATATGTGCAATTACACATAGAAGAAGAACAAGCTGTAATGCAAGCTCTCAACAACGCTGATCAGCAAATTGCGCAAGCGATAGATTTGATTTATGAGAGTTTTGCAGGAGTGGATCTTGATCAAGAGCCTTATCAAGGAGCTCGTTTGTTTTACGTGGGCGCCGGCACTAGCGGTCGCCTTGGTGTCCTGGATGCTTCTGAATGTCCGCCAACATTTTCGACTCATCCTGACATGGTGCAAGGGCTTATTGCTGGTGGCGATTTTGCTTTGCGCAACGCTGTTGAAGGGGCTGAAGATGATGAAATTGCCGGGAAGGAGTTAATTCAACACCGTATAATTAATTCCAAAGACATTGTTATCGGCATTAGTGCAAGTGGCGGCGCTCCCTTCGTAATCTCAGCACTCAAAACCGCGCGTGAACGAGGAGCCACAACTATTGCAATAGCTAATAATCCAAACGCAACCATCTTTGGATATTGCGATCAAAAGATACTACTTGAAACCGGTCCTGAGATATTAGCTGGCAGCACCAGACTCAAAGCTGGCACAGCCCAAAAAATCTGCCTAAATATCATCTCGACAGGCTTAATGGTCAAACTCGGCAAGACCTATGGCAATCTGATGGTTGACCTTAAAGCCAGTAATTCCAAGCTCAAAAAGCGAGCTCTTGATTTAGTGACCAAGATTCTTGGCTGTGATGAAGCAAAGGCTCTTAAACTCTTGCAAGAGAATGAATATAAAGTGAAGAAAGCTGTAGGGCTGTAAGGCTCAATGGCTGTAAAGGGGTTTGTACTAAAAACATAGAGCCATATAGCCCTACCCCCTTACAGCAGTGTAGCTTTTTGCTACACTAACATTATGGCTAACCAAAAAGAAATCCGAGTCAAAATAGCTTCTACCAAGAAGACAATGAAGATCACTTCAGCGATGAAATTAGTCGCCGCTGCCAAAGTGAACAAGATGCAAAAAAAGATCGAAGCCACTAGACCTTATTCCAAGAAGATAGCCGAGCTTTTTGCCAACCTCGTCGCTTCTTTATCACCTGAAGATCTTGCAACGAACCAATTACTTCAAAACAAAACAGAAATTAACACCGTATTGCTCGTTGCAGTAAGTTCAGATCGCGGACTTTGCGGCGCATATAATACCAACATTGTTAAAGCAACTATCAAAAGAATCCAAGAACTTAACCAAGAAGGCAAAACAGTTAAACTAATGACCATCGGTCGCAAAGCCAAATCTGCAATGGCAAGACACAAAGCAGACAAGTTTGAGCTTGTTGAATCGTTTGCCAACCTAAGTTCTATTCCTAGTAGTCAAGAAGCTAATTTAATTGCCAATACTGCAATCGCAGAATTTACGAGTGGCGCTGCTGATAAAGTAGAGATCATCACCACTGATTTTATTTCTCTGGTAAATTCAGAAGTCAAGCGTTTTGATTTCCTACCTATCTCTGGTGATTCAGTGATCGAACACAATGGCTCCAAAGCTGAGCCATATCAAATCCTTGAACCAGGTGCTGAAGCCTTGATTGCAGCGCTCGCTCCAATGTACACAGAGAACCGCATCTACCAAAGCCTACTTGAAGCGACAACTAGTGAGCTCGCTGCAAGAATGACAGCAATGAGCAATGCAACCAATAACGCCAAAGAGGTTATCAAAAAACAAACTATCGCTTATAACAAAGCAAGACAAGCAAGTATTACTCAAGAAATTTCTGAGATCGTAGGCGGAGCTGCTGCCTTAGCCGGATAAGATGTCTGTTACAGAAACCAAAACTAGCGCAAGCCCAGAGATGCTCAAGCTCATAGAAGCTAAAAGACAAGGACAGGCTCATAGTATTGATGAGCTATCTTGGTTTATTAATCACCTTAGCGATATTCCTGATTATCAAATCACGGCATGGCTCATGGCAGTCTGCATCAATGGACTAAACGAAGATGAGACTATCAACCTCACCAAAAACATGGCTTACAGTGGTCACGTACTCACGCTCAAGCGCGAAGCTGATCATGTCCATGATGATCATGAAGGAGACAAAGAAAACTGTCACAGTATTCATGTCAATAGTTCAAGAGGTTTTGTGGACAAGCATAGTACCGGCGGCGTTGGCGACAAAGTCACTCTAGCACTTGCTCCCATCCTTGCTTCACTGGGCTTCAAGATTTCGAAATTCTCTGGGCGTGCCCTTGGTCACACAGGTGGTACCATCGACAAACTTGAAACTATTCCCGGCTTCAAAACTGACCTAACGATGAAACAGTTTGAAAAACAAATTCAAGAAATCGGTATTGCACTAGCTTCTCAAAGTACTGAATTTGCACCAGCCGACAAACGCCTCTACTCTCTTAGAGATAGAACTGCTACTGTCCAATCCATTCCCTTAATCGCTTCAAGCGTCATGTCCAAGAAAATCGCCGGTGGTGCTGATATTGTTTTACTTGATGTTAAAGTCGGCTCAGGCGCTTTCATGAAAGATGTGAAGACCGCCAAAGAACTTGCCAAGCTCATGGTCAAGATCGGCAAAGCAGCTAATCTCAACACAAAAGCGATTCTCAGCAATATGGATCAACCACTAGGATCAGCTGTTGGCAATGGTCCAGAATTGGTGGAAGCAATCTCTTTACTAGAAGGCAATTGCGACAATGATCTCTACGAACTAGTGATGGAGCTTGCTGGCACTATTGCAAGTACCATTGAAATAGATGATGTAATTAGATCTGGCAAGGCCTATGTCAAATTTACTGAATGGATAGAAGCTCAAGGTGGCAACATGAGCAAAATCAAAGAAGCAACTACAGCAAAGTTCTTCTTAGAATACCGTGCTGACAGTGTCGGCTATGTTAAAGAACTTGACGCTCTGAAAATCGGGCAAGCAATTCATGAGCTTTCATACAGCCCCAAAGCTGATGGCAGTTATGATATTGACAATGCAGCTGGGCTCTGGCTCAAAGCCAAGATTGGAGAAGAGGTTCATCCTGGTGATATTCTTTTTGCTGTGCAAGGTAATGATGAAGCTGCTCTTGCGGATACAGCAAACAAGATCATTGATGCTTATTTATTTTCTGAGCACAAAGTCAAGAAGCCGAAGTTGATTCTTAAACGTTATAGCTAATTCAAATAGACTTTGCTAGTTCTGAAAATTGGATCTACCAATAAAATACAAATCACTACTAGCAGGGCTCTTAGTATACAAAGGTCCTTCTATTGTCTTATGCTTATTAGAATACTTATTGAACTTACGTAAATAACGGTGGTGAGTTACAAAATAACCTGGTCCTTCTTCTAGATATTGAAACAATGCAACATGATTCAACTTCGGGATTTCTCGCTTGCCATAAAACTCAAAACGAGCTCTATGGGCACCATAGCTCACCAATCTATCATCATGCTCAAGTGTTTGAACAAACTCTTTAGTACCTGCGTCACGAGCATAAGCAAAAGGCCTCATCACAAAATGCACTGCAACTAAATAACTTATGGAGCTAGCAATCAGAATTGCCATAAAAGCAAAGCGTCCATTATTGAGAATCGCAGTCATGGCAATAATAGCAGCAGAGATGAACAAAAACGAGATTATTGCAATTGGCATAAAGATAGAGGCTGAATAAACTTCAAGGATCTTGGCTTTGAAAACAAAAGCAAGCAATAGGTCAGCAACAATGATGACCAAGGCAAACAAAGCACAACCGACAAGTGCATCTAGATTTTTATAGCCATTACCCTTAACTACTTTGAACTTAATAGACCACCAACGAGCCAGCACCAGAGCAAGCGGCAAATATAGCGGCAATATATAAGTTGGCAGCTTAGTCTTCGACAAACTAAAAAACACTAAGACTACAGCAGCCCAAAGCAAGCAAAAATGCATTTGGTGAGTAGCTTTGGCTGAATCAGATCGTTGGTTAAGTCCCGCGCTTGAGTCCTTATACAAGATCGCTTGAAGCAAAAAGAAAGTCCAGGGGAAAACACCGACCAAAACAACTGGCAAATAAAACCAAAACGGCGCGCCATGTCCGGTGTGCACTTCAGTAAAACGACTGAGATTATGACTCAAAAAGAATTCCTTGGTGAATGCACCATCAGTCATCAGGTGCACTGCAATATACCAAGGCAAGGTCATTGCCAAGAATATCAAAAAGCCAAAAGCAATATCAAGCCAAGTATCAGCAACAAAAGTCACTAATTC